>JBFOLS010000739.1:0-2863 GCA_040830225.1 Leisingera sp. | reverse complement strand
GCATCCCGAAACCAAGCCCGCCTCGATCAGCTCGCTGCTGACGTTTCGCACGCCATGCGCCGCGTATCGGACGGCCGGTGCCAGCGCGTAAAGCACGATGGCAATCATCGCCGTGAAATCGCCGACCCGGAACAACATCACTACCGGGATCAGATAGACGAAGCTCGGCAGGGTCTGCAGCGTATCTATCAGCAGGTTGATGGCAATGCCCGCGCGGCGGTTGAGTGCCGCCAGCACGCCCAGCGGAACCCCGATCAGCGTGGCGAGGATGACCGAAGCTCCGCATAGGTAGACGGTGACCATCGCCTTGGCCCACAGGCCGCTGGCTGCGATCAGTGCCGCTAGGCCTCCGCATAGGAGCGCCAGCCGGATACCGCCCGCGCGCCAGCCCAGCAGGGCGAGCATAGCGATGGCCCAGGGCCACGGAATGCCCAGCAGCGTTTTCTTGATCGGCAGCAGGAACCAATGAAGGAAGAACACCTTCACGGCCTCAAACGCATCGAAGTAGTTCACGTTCAGATACTTGACGGTATCGCTCCAAAAGCTGCCGGTGGTGATGGTCTGGCTTTCCGGATAGTCCAGCAACAGTGGCGAGAAACGGCCCAGGACCCAGGTGGCTGCCAGCAGTGCTAGCACAAGTACTGTTCGCTTGTGCCGGACCGCCCAAGATCCCCGTACAGGATGGTGAACCTGCCCCATACGCTCGGCAAAGGCCTGGCTGAGCCGGTCCACGGCAATGGCCAGCACCACGATGGCGATGCCTGCCTCGAACCCGGCACCGATATCCAGGCGGCGCAGCGCAGCCAGCACGTCGAATCCCAGACCGCCTGCGCCAATCATGGAGGCGATGATCACCATGTTCAGCGTCAGCATAATCACCTGATTGACACCAACCATCAGGCTTTGGCTGGCAGAAGGAACCAGAACCCGCCACATCAGCTGGCGTTTGGTCGTGCCCGCCATCCGCCCAAAGTCGAGAATCTCCGGATCCACAGCCTTAAGCGCCATGGTTGTGATGCGGATCATCGGCGGGGTGGCATAGATGATGGTGGCCACCAGCGCCGAAATCGGGCCAAAGCCGAACATGAACAGGATCGGCACCAAGTAGGCAAAGATCGGGATGGTCTGCATCAGGTCGAGAATGGGCGAAAGGATGCGCTCGACCTTGGGGTTGCGGTAAGCCCAGATGCCTGCCAGCAGCCCGCCGCCCGCTCCAATTGGCACCGCGATCAGCACCGAAGCCAGCGTGACCATGGCACTGTCCCACTGACCGAAGACGGCCAGATAGGCAAAACAGGTGCCAACCAGTGCCGCAAGGCCCCAGCTGCGGCAGTAATGCCCCAGGGAGATCACCGCTACTGTCACGGCTATCCAGCTGGCAGCGGGAAGCAATGTTTGCGCGTCCGGGCCTGGGTTCAGAAGGAACCCATGCGCCAGCAGGTTCAGCACCAGCTCATAAGGCTGTTCGATTATCCAGGCGATGGCCCGGGTTACGTCCGTAAAACTCACCGGGCCGATAGCAGCCTCTTCAACAAGCCAGGTCATGCCGGAAGAGATGTAGGTCTTGAACGGGATGACCCAGGAAGACGGCACCTTGATCAGCCATCGCGCATCCAGCGCCTTGGCCAGATCACGGCCGAATTGGCCGAGAAGGAGGGTGGCAAGGACAAGAGCCCACGCCACCAAAGCTTGAGTGGACAGCCTCTGCCTCATGCTGCCTCTCCTGTGCCGAACAGCACGCGGGCAACAGCAAGCCGGCCGATGCTCCCGATGATCCGCCCGGCTTCGTCGCAAACCGGGCGCGGGGCATCTGCAGCAATAATCTGTTCGGCCACATCCGAGACGCGGGCAGCGGCGTGAACCGGCTCCCCTTCGCCGTCTGTTTCCCGGGCCATGATACCGCCGACTGTCAGTACTTTGGAGCGCGGGATGTGCCGGGTGAACTCGGCGACATAATCCGTGGCCGGGTTGAGCACCAGTTCCTCCGGCGTGGCAACCTGAATGATCTCGCCATCCTTCATAATGGCAATGCGGTCAGCCAGACGCACGGCTTCCTCAAAGTCGTGGGTGATAAAGACAATGGTCTTGTGCAGCCGCGCCTGCAAACGCAGGAACTCATCCTGCATCTCGCGCCGGATCAGAGGGTCAAGTGCTGAGAACGGCTCGTCGAGGAACCAAAGGTCCGGCTCAGTGACCAGTGAACGGGCGATACCGACCCGCTGCTGCTGGCCGCCGGACAGTTCGCGCGGATAGTAATCCTCGCGCCCCTTGAGCCCCACCAGTTCGACGACCTCGCGCGCCCTTGCTTCGGCTTCAGCCTTGGGCACGGCCTGAACCGTCAAAGGGAACATCACGTTCTGCAGCACAGTCAGATGCGGCAGCAGGGCAAAATGCTGAAACACCATGCCCATCTTGTGACGGCGGATTTCAATCAGTTCCTGTTCATTGGCCCGCAACAAATCGACGCCATCAAACAGCACCTCGCCACCGGTCGGCTCAATCAGACGGGAAAGGCAGCGCACCAGAGTGGACTTACCCGAACCGGAAAGCCCCATAATGATAAAGATTTCCCCTTCGGCAATGTCGATGCTGGCATTGCGCACCGCGCCAATGATCCCTGCATTCCGGATATCCTCGCCTTCGGGTGACGGATTTTGTTTGAGGAACGCCTCCGCATTAGAGCCATAAAGCTTCCAAACGTTGCGGCAGGAGAGTTTGATCTTGGAGGTCATCAATGCGGCTCCGGCTCCGGACCGCAGGTGGCGGCCGGATGAATTGACGGGGCGGAAAAAACCGGGGCTGCCTGAGAGCGGAGAACAGCCCCGGAGGAGTGAAATCAGTTACCGATCCAGCCGGACCAGCG
>JBFOLS010000738.1:0-3364 GCA_040830225.1 Leisingera sp. | reverse complement strand
GACAGTGGCATCCACGGCCTCGCCCTCGATCAGAACCTGATAGTGGCCGTCTTCAAGGTCAGCCTTGCCTGACGCGCCTTCCGGCAGGTCAAGAAGGCAAAGGCCGGTGGCGGTTCCTTGAATGTAGCTGTAGGCCGCACTGTTGATGGAGCCGAGCACCTCGCCATTGCGAAGAACAGGCTCGCGGCCGAACAAAAGCGGTTCGGCATTGTTCAGCTTGATCGCGCACAGAAAGGGCCCTTGTGCCGTCTCCTTACGGGCTAAATAGGCATCGCACCCGATGAATGGGATGTCCTTCTTGGTTTTGCACAGGAATTCGACACCCAGCTGATGCGGGGCTTCCATATAGGCCATGTCGGTGCCCCAATGCAGGTATCCCTTGTCGATACGCAGAGCGTTGAGTGCATCCGTGCCCAGCAGGCGGATGCCGTATTCGACCTGTTTCGCCATAATGGTATCGAACACATGCTCGGCCAGATCCGGGGTCATGTAGAGTTCGAAGCCAAGTTCGCCGCTGTAGGAAAGGCGCTGAGTCCAAACCTCAGCGTAGCCAATGCGGATGGTTTTGCCGGAGTTGAAGGGGAAGGCCTCATTCGACAGATCGGCATCTGTCAGCGAAGACAGCAGTGCCCGGCTTTGCGGCCCCATAACCGACAAGGCGGCATAGGCGGTGGTCACGTCGCGGATACGCACGTTCTCGCCGGGTTTGACATGGTCGCGCAGCCGGTTCAGGTCGCGGCGGCG
Organism: Leisingera sp.; assembly: GCA_040830225.1. Taxonomy (GTDB): domain Bacteria; phylum Pseudomonadota; class Alphaproteobacteria; order Rhodobacterales; family Rhodobacteraceae; genus Leisingera. The sequence goes on along the minus strand of JBFOLS010000738.1, from coordinate 2,620 downwards.
GCGTCCGGTTGAGCTGGTAACAATGAAGCGGTCTTCAGCATGGCGGGCGACCGTCATGTCGGTTTCGATTCCTCCGTCTTCGTTCAGCATCAAGGTGTAGGCCAGGCGTCCCGGGGCAATTGCCATGTTGTTGGTACACATGCGCTGCAGGAAGCTTTCGGCGTCTTTACCTTCGACTTCGGTCTTGCCCATCGGGGAGTAGTCGATGATGGCCACGGCCTCACGCGCCGCCTGCTGTTCAGCCTGGGCGTATTCGAACCAATTGGCACGGCCAAAAGAGTATTCGGCCTTCGCCTCGGTCCCGGCAGGCGCATACCAGGCCGGGCGCTCCCAGCCCATGGATTCACCGAAATAGGCGCCGCGGCCCTTGAGCAGGTGATGGAATGGCGTCTTGCGGATGCCGCGCGCGGCGTGCCGCTGGTGATGCGGGTAGTGCAGGGCATAGGACAGGGCGAGCGTTTCAGGCGCGCGTTGCTGCAGATAGGCATCGCCTGCCTGGAAGCTCTCCAGACGGGCCGGGTCGACGCCGCTGAGGTCGCGAATCGGCTTGCCGTTGACGATCCATTCCGCCAGAGCGCGGCCTGCGCCGGCACCGCATTGGATGCCGGTGGAGTTGACGCCTGCAAGAATGAAGTACCCCTTTATGTCAGGTGCTTCGCCGATGGTAGCACGGCCGTCGTGGGTGAAACTTTCGGGGCCATTGAAAAAGGTCCGGATGCCGGTTTCTTGCAGCACCGGAACCCGCTCCAGCGCCTCTTCCATCACGTCCATGACGTGTTCTTCGACAAAGGGCAGCGAGTCGAAGCTGAAGTCCTCGGGGATGCCTTCTTCGCCGTAGGGAACCACGATGCGGTGGCCAAAGCCGACCAGGAGCTTGCCCGCGTCTTCTTTGAAGTAGGTGGCATCGTCATAGGACCGCAGCACCGGAAGGTCCTTGGGCAGGTCCGGAATCGCTTCGGTGACCAAGTAATAATGTGCGCAGGCGTGCAGCGGGATTTCGACACCGTTCTGGCGGCCCAGTTCGCGCGCCCACATGCCGGCGGTGTTCACCACGACGTCGGCTTGAATGTGGCCCTTGTCGGTGCGGACCCCGGTTACACGGCCGTTTTCCACCACGACCTCCTCAACCTTGGTGTCTTCGAACACCTGGACACCGCGCCCGCGGGCGCCCTTGATCAAGGCTGTAGTCAGGTCCACCGGATTGATCGAGCCGTTGCTGGGGATCCAAACGCCGCCTGCAACGCCGTCCAAATTGACCAGCGGGTAGCGTTCCTTGATCTCGTCGTGGCCGATTTCACGCGCTTCGATATCGAACAGCCGCGCAAAGTCGATCTGGCGGCGCAGCTGGCGCATCCGGTCTGGGAAGCGGGCCACCGTGACGGAACCCGTTTGGCGGAAGCCGGTGGTCTGGCCGGTTTCGGCTTCAAGCTCCTCGATGATCTCGGTGCCGTAGGAGGCGAACTCGGTCGACAGCGTGTCGCCGCGCAGCCGCCCGACCAGACCGGCTGCGTGCCAGGTGGTGCCGCAGGTGAGCTGCTTGCGTTCCAGCAGCACCACGTCGGTCCAGCCCTGTTTGGCCAGGTGGTAGGCGACAGAGCAGCCATGCACGCCGCCGCCGATGATGACGACCTGAGCGCGGTCCGGGACTTGATTTGCCATTTTTTTTCCTTTGCAGATGGTTGGCCGGCGGCATGCGGAGGGAGCACGCGTCGGCATCGAGGGGTTAGACGGGGTTTGATAGGGCCTTGCGGAGCCGGAAGACCGAAATCAGGTGCAGGGCGACCGCCAGCACGATCAGGCCGAAAATGGTGGCGGCGATCGGGCGGTTGATCATGTCCAGCGGGGTTTGCATGTTGGCCAGGGCGATGCGCAGCTTCACTTCCATGATGCCACCCAGAACCATACCGAGGATGATCGGCACGATCGGCAGGTTCAGCCGTTTCAGCATCATACCCAGCACACCGAAACCGGCGGCGATGGCACAGTCCGTCACCGAGTTTCGCAGCGCGTAGACGCCAACGAAAGAAAGCGTGAGGATGATCATGCCGAGGTATCGGTTGGGAATGATGATGACCCGGGTCAGCTGGCGCGAGAACAGGATCAGGAAGACCAGCGCCAGCACGTTCAGCGCTAGCAGGCAAAGGTAGAGGCCGAGAATGAATTCCGGCCGTTGCTCGAACAGGCCCGGGCCAGGGATCACGTTGTGTACGTAGAATACGGTAAGCATCATGGCGGTCAGGGCTTCGCCCGGGATGCCGAGGGCCAGCAGCGGGATCATTGCGGCGGCGGGCACCGCATTGTTGGCGGCTTCTGAGGCAATGATCCCTTCGGGAGACCCATTGCCGAATTCTTCAGGTGTCTTCGATGTTTTCTGCGCCAGTGAGTACGAGAAGAACTGGGCCAGGAACTCTCCGACTCCGGGAATGATGCCGAATATCACCCCAAAGCCGGAGGAGGACAGAACGGTTTTGGGAAACCGCAGCACTTCGAACAGGTGCTGGAACACGCCGCGCCCGATTTTCGGCTCTGCCGCATCCTGATCCTTGCCAAGCAGCAGGACAAAGGCCTGGCTGAGGGCGAAAAGCCCCAGCACCACGACGATGACGTCTATGCCCGAGGT
>JBFOLS010000737.1:0-4898 GCA_040830225.1 Leisingera sp. | reverse complement strand
GCGGGTGCGGTAAAGCAGATACCAGACCGCCGGGACGGCAGCGAAGGCCACATAAGTCAGCAGGCGCTGGTCGAACAGGATCTCGCCAATGAAGGGGATCGCAGAGAGGCCTGGGATAGCCACATTGTCGAAGCCGTCGAATGTCGGCTGTGCCCGGCCCTTGATGTACATGCGGAACCAGTAGAGCGTCAGGCCGGCGACCAGCAGGTTGATACCCAGCCCGGTGATGAAATGGTCGACCCGCATGGTCACGGTCATGAAGGCAATGATCAGCCCCACCAGGGCACCCGCCACCATAGCCATGAATACTGCAAGCCAGACCGACCCCGTCGCCGTGGCGATGAAGTAGGCGGTAAAAGCCCCCATCAGCATGGTGCCCTCGACCCCCATGTTCCAGATCCCTGCGCGCTGGGTCACCAGCTCGCCAATGGCCGCGAAAAGGATCGGCGTGGCGATGCGGATCATGCCTGCAAGAATGCTGACCAGAATGGCTTCCTGAAACAATTCACCCATCGGTCTTGACCTTCACGATCTTGTAGCGGGCCGCCACGCCGGCGCAGAGGAAGGTCAGCATCAGGATGCCCTCCATTGCCGGAACCAGCGAGGCGGGCACCTGTGCCAGAAGTTTCATGTACAGCGCGCCGCTGCTGAGCCCGCCAAAGACGATCCCCGCAGCCACGGTCCCCAGCGGGCGCAGGCCGCCAATCATGCCGATGATGATGCCGGTGTAGCCGAGGTTGAACAGCGTGTCCGAGCGCAGCCGGTGTGCGGTGCCGAAGATTTCCGAGACACCGGCCAGCCCGGCAACCGCACCGCTCAGGATCATCACCAGGATTATGGTGCGACCGATGTTGGTGCCGCGGTAGGCCAGCGCCACCGGGTTGTAGCCAAGCGCACGGATCTCATAGCCCAGCGGTGTCTTTTCAAGCACCACATAGCAGACCAGCGCCGTAACAAGAGCGAACGCAAACCCCAGGTGCAGCTTGCCGCTGCCCATGAGCGTCGGCAGCTGCGCAGCCTCGCCAATTGGGCCGGTCTGCTGATAGACCACCGAAGTAGAAACCTCGGTCCAAGGGCCGCCGCCGATCAGCCAGGACAGCAGGAACACGATCAAGTAGTTCATCATTACGGTGGAGATGATCTCGTTCACGTCGAACCGGTCTTTCAGGACCGCCGCCAGCGCCCCCAGCACCGCGCCGCCGATCATGCCGCTCAGGACAATGGCACAGACAAACAGCGCAGGCGGCAGCCCGGCGAACAGCAGATAGCCGGTATAGGCGCCCATCGCGCCGGCATAGACCTGACCCTCCTGCCCGATGCTCCAGACCTGGGCGCGGAAGGCCACCACCGTGGCCAGGCCGGTCAGGATCAGCGGGGTTGCCTTGGCAAGCGAGGCAATGATGGCCTTCTGGCTGCCAAACGCCCCGTTCAAAAGCGCCGAGAAGGCCTTGATCACATCCGCACCGCTGGTCCAGACCAACAGCGCCGACAGCGCCAGCCCGAACAGGGTTGCCGCCAGATACATGGCGAAGGTCCAGAGCGGCTTGCGGTTCACCCGCGGCTCAATCCGGATCCGGGTAGCCGGGCGCGGGGCCGGCGTGTCGCGTTCGATGGAGGTCATTCCGCCGCCTCCTTTCTCTCTCCGGCCATCAAGAGGCCGATTTCTTCGATGGATGTGTTTTCCGGATCGACCAGACCTGTGATCCGGCCGCCCGAGATCACCGCGATCCGGTCGGAAAGGTTCAGCAGGTCCTCAAGCTCTTCCGAAGCCAGCAGCACCGCGTAGCCTTCGTCGCGCTTGGCAATGATCTGTTTGTAGACATATTCGATCACCCCCAGATCGAGGCCGCGTGTCGGCTGATTGGCCAGCAGCAGCTTGTTCGAATGCACAAACTCGCGGGCCAGGATCACCTTTTGCGCATTGCCGCCGGACAGGTGGTTGACCGGAGTGTCGGCCGAGGGCGCTTTGATCCGGAACTCGTCGATCAACCCTTCAGCAATGGTGCCGATCTGTTTGTGGTTCAGAAAGGGCCCTTGAGTGTAGTCATCATGGCGCTGCCAGCCCAGGATCATGTTTTCCTGGATGCCGAATTCGGGGATCAGCCCTTCGCGGAACCGGTCATCGGGCACCAGCCCGACACCGCGGTCCATGTAGTGACGTGAAGGCAGCCCTTCGATCCGTTCGCCGGCGAGGGTGACATTTCCGCTCAAGGGGACCAGGATGCCTGAGAGGATCTCAAACAGTTCCTTCTGGCCGTTGCCAGAGACCCCGGCCAGCCCCAGGATCTCGCCGCGGCCGATGGTCAGATTGGCTTGATCCAGCATCAGATTGCCGCGGGTGTCTCTGTAGCTCAGCCCGTCGACCACCAGCACCGGCTCTTTTCCGGCCTCGTCAGCCGAGCGGTCGCGGATGACCCGCAGTTCGATGTCGCGGCCGACCATCATCCGGGTCAGCTCTTTGGGCGTGACCTCATCCGGGCGCACAGTGCCAACCACCCTGCCCTTTCGAAGCACGGTCACCCGGTCGGATTGCATCACTTCAACCATCTTATGGCTGATCAGGATGATCGAAAGACCCAGCTCTTTCATATGGTTGATAATGCGGAAGAGGCGGAGAGCCTCTTCGGGCGTTAGCACCGCGGAGGGCTCATCCAAGATCAGAACCTCCGCCCCCAGATACAGCGCCTTGAGGATCTCGACCCATTGCTGCTGCCCCACCGCAAGGTCCCGCACCAGGGCCTCCGGATCCAGGTCGATCCCGTATTCCCGGCAGAGCTCGGCCACGCGTTCCCGGGCATCCTCCAGCCCCAGCTGCCAGCCGCTTTCATGGGTGCCGACCACGATGTTTTCCAGCACCGTGAAATCAGGGACCAGCACAAAATGCTGATGCACCATCCCGATCCCGGCGCGAATGGCATCGCGCGGAGAGCGGAGTTTGACCGGCGCGCCCTTCAGCTCCAGCCCGCCGCCTTCGGGCTGATAAAACCCGAACAGACAGGAGGAGAGCGTCGATTTTCCGGCTCCGTTTTCGCCGAACAGGCAGTGGATCTCGCCTTGCCTGAGGTCGAAATTCACGTCCTCATTGGCAATCACGCCGGGAAAGCGCTTGGTCAGGTTTACAGTTCTGAGAATGGTCGTCATCTGGCTTACCGCTGGAACTGTCTCGGGGATACACGCCTCCCGTTATCCCGCGAAAGGAGGCGGGAAGCGTGCAGGTTCAGTTGTTGAAGGCCTCAGTTCGAGACCGGAGCTGACGTGTCCAGAGGCACCTGCAGCGTCCCGGACTTGATGCCAGCCACCGTGTTTTCAACCTCGGCCTTCACCTCTGCCGGCACGGCGTCTGCCAGCGCATGGTAGGGGGCGATGTTTGAGCCGCCTTCCGCCATGCCATGCCAGACGATCCCGGTGTTGCCGCCGTAAGGCGTGCCATTGGCCTTGTGGTCCCACCACTCATCGACGATCCATTTTACATCCGGATCCCAGACCGCCAAGGCACTGGAAACGACAGTGCTGGGCGAATAGGCGTGGTTGTCACTGAAGTTCCCGAAGCAGAAGATCCCGGCTTCCTCGCACGGCTTGAAATTACCGGCGAGCGAGAAGATGATATCCGCCCCGGTCGAGATCTGGGCCGATGTCATTTCCGAGGCCTTGCCCGGGTCATACCAGCTCTCGATGAACGCAACTTTCTGCTTGATGCCGGAGTTCACCGAACGGGCGCCGGCAAAGAAGGCATTGATTTCGTCATTCACGTCATCCGCCGGGAAGGTGCCCACAACACCCAGTGTGTTGGACTTGGTCAGCTTGCCTGCCATGACCCCCAGCACATAGCCGGCCTCATGCACGCGCTTGTAGACCCAGTACTGGTTGCCGCCCAGGCCTTCATTGCCCGAGCCGACAACGACAAACAGAATGCCAGGGTATTCGTCCTTCATCTTCTTGACCTGGTCGGAATAGGTCGAATGGGCCCAAATGATGTCATACTCGCCGGAATCCGCAAATAACCGCATCGCATCGCCGGCATCGTCCCCCCACAGCGGATCAGTGTAGGTCCAGGAGATATCAAGCCCGTGCGGCTTCTCAGACTTGACCCGTTCCAGGGAGTCGATCAGCGTGCCGTCCCAGCCGGATTCAATCCCGGCAGACAGGATCACCGCGATGTTGAGGCCGTCTGGCGTCTCCGCCAAGGCTGGCTGCAAGGTTCCCATCAAAGCCGCAGCAGCCAGGGCGCTGGCCGTTTGCAAAAATGTTCTCTTCCGCATCATGTCGTCTCCCTGTTGTTTTTAGGATGTCAAAGATCCAGAACCAGCAGGTCCGAATGCGCCCGCGAGCAGCATACCGTCATCTGGCCGTTTTCTGCGTGTTCCTCATCGGTCAGCACGAAGTCCCTGTGGTCAGGGATCCCTTCGAGGACCTTGGTGACGCAGGTGCCGCAGATGCCCTGCTCACATGATTTCGGGATATCCAAACCCAGTTCTTCCAGCACATCGATTGCCGCCATATCCACCGGGATATCAACGATCTGGCCGGTGCTGGCGATCTGGATCCGGAACGGGCGGTCGCCGCCAGCGGGCTCCTGGGGCTCAACTGCGAAATACTCGCGGTGCACCGTCTCCGAAGGCCAGCCCTGTGCCGCCGACGCCAGCACCGCATCCATGAAGCCGGTGGGGCCGCAAACATAAAGGTGAGTGCCTGCGTCCGGTGTCCGGCTCAGGCCTGCGATATCGAATTTCTGGGCGTCATCGCCATCGTCAAAATGAAGATACACCTGGCCTGCAAAATCCGACGCCAGCAGTTCGTCGCGAAACGCCATCCGCTCTTCTGTGCGGGCGCAATAGTGCAGTTCGAAGGAGGCACCCTGCGCCTGCAGCGCCTGCGCCATGGAGAGGATCGGCGTGATC
>JBFOLS010000736.1:0-19542 GCA_040830225.1 Leisingera sp. | reverse complement strand
CTGCCGCGTCCATTAATCGTCGTCGTCTTCGATCCCGCCAATCAGGTGGACATTGTCCACCCCCTGCGGCGCCATGTCGTTCATGATGGTGAGGAAGTCTGCCCCCACCAGCCGCTTGCACCGTTCCAGCAGGATCGGCAGAGGGCTCGATGGTTCCGCCCGCCGGTAATAGCCGATGATACGGTCCAGCGCGTTGGACACATCGGCAGGCGAGTTGATCGCCCCCGGCGCTGCCGGAGCGGCGCGCCCGCCTGCGGCCGGGGCTGCTGCGCCGCCCTCATCCGCAGTTGCGTCTTCTGCATCATCCTCATCCGCGGCCGCATCCCCGCTGACATTGCCATAGTCGCGGATCTTCTTCGCGGCATGCTGCAAGAGCTTGATCAGCGCGCTCAGATCCGGCCCCTGCCCCGGCGTCTGCTCGTCGAACACCGCCGAAATCGCCTTTACATTCTCTGCCGCGGTTTCAATTGCTGCAAGCCGCGCCTCAATGATCTCGTCATCGCTGTCCTGGAACGCCGCGCCGATGGTCGCCGAGTCCGGGACATGCTCCATATCCGAAGGCGCCGTCATCACCCCTTCGGCAATCTCGATATCGCGGAACGAGAACCGGCCGAAGCCGCGGCTCTCGGTCAGCGGCGCCCGCCGCAGCGACCGGTACAAGGGCGACGCCCCCGCCATCCCGTCCGGCTGGCCGCACAGATCCTGCACCGCGTTGATCCGCATGGTAGGGTCGCCGTCGTCTTCGTCCAGCTCCGGATGGCAGGTTTCCCAGAATTCCTCCAGGCAGCCGCGCACATAGGTGGTGACATCGGCAAAACCGGTCAGCCCTTCCGAATGCAGCAGCGCATCGCCCAGGAACACCGCCGCCCGCAAATCGTGGCTGCGCTCCAGCACCTCCAGCGCCTTCTTCTGGACTTCGCGGTAGTCGGGATCGGTTGCCTCGATCTTTTCATCGCCCACCACGGATTCTTCCCCGGGCTGAGCGGCCAGCTCCATCTCGGTGAACGCTGGATCGTATTCGAGGTTCTCGCCGCTGGGCGCGTCTTCCCCCTTGGACTGCAGCAATACTGCCGGATCCATCTAAATGCCCCCCCGCTTGGTCTCAGGTGTTTGCGGCCTCTGTTAACGTAACGTAAAACAGCCCCCCACCCTTTTCAGGTCCGGTGGTTAAGGCTGCCCTAATCTCAAACTAAAACTTGACCCCAAGTGAGCCTTATCGGCATCCTAAAGTCAAATGTTTTCATGCCTTTTTCCAGCGGGTGAATGATGAGTATTGATCGTATTTCCGGCAAGGAAGTCAAAGACATGGTCCGCGAGGGTGCCAAGAAGCGGATGAGTTTCGGCTTCTGCCTGGACGACAGTAAGGACCCGCTGCTGATGATTCAGCCGGGCAAAAAACCCGAGACTCTGCGCAATCCGATGAAGCAGGCGGGCGGCGGCCCGCCGATGGCCTGGGGCACTTATACCGTGCGTTCGGGCGAGATGGAGATGATCTGCGAAAGCGCGCCCGGGCGGATGATCGGCGAGCTGAAAAAATTCTTCAAACGGAACCCGGCCAAGGTCAATGTGCTGTTCGTCGACGATGGCGGCAACCTTCTGGACAGCCTCAAACCTGACGCCCCTGAAAGCGTGGTCGCCGAAGAAGATGTCTCCGATATTTCCGCCTCCGGCATCGACCCAAAGGCGATCGCGCCGCTGAAGCGCCGCTTGAAACGCATTCAGCCGCGCATCGGCCTGGCGCCGGGACCGCTGGAGCTGAAACTCAAGCGCGCGCTCGCCAAATCCGTTGCCCTGATCAACAAGGGCCGCCTGCAGGAGGCCGAGACCATGGTGATGGTGATCGAACGCGCCATTGCCGGCATCGGCAAGGATCGCGAGGACGAGGCCACCACGATGAAACGCGGCCAGCGCGAGATGGACCAGCGCTCGCTTGGCGCCCAGGTGAAGCGCGCCCAGTCGCTGCAGGCCAATGTCGCCCGCGCGCCCGGCAAGGCCCGCGACCGGCTCGGCCGCGCCCTGCATGTAGCCGCCCGCCACCTCAAGCGCCGCGACCTCGATTCAGCCCGCGACGCCATGGACAAAATTGAAAAAGCACTGACCGCACTGGTCTGAGCCAACAACCCAATCCGCGGCTTCTGCGGGCTGGACAACAACAACCGGAACCCGGAGACAGTGATGCCCTTGAAACGCCTTCTGACCGCTTTTGCCCTGGCAGCAGTTCCGTTTGCCGCCGCCCCGGCCGCCGCCGAGACCGGCCCGCTGCGGGTGGAGCTGAACAAGACCGAAGAGATCGAGGGCGGCGGCTGCCGCGCCTTTTTCCTGTTCCGCAACCAGACGGGCAAAAGCTTCGAAGGCTTCGAGATGTCGCTCGCCATCCTCGACGGCCAGGGGGTGATCGACCGTCTGCTGTCGATCGACGCCGCGCCGCTGCCGGTCCAGCGCACCACTTTGAAACTCTTTGAAATCCCCGAGATCGCCTGCAGCAACATCTCGGAAATCCTGCTGCACGACATCACCTCCTGCCAGCCCCAGAACGAGGAGCAGATGGACTGCTTCCCGATCCTCGAGCTCGGTTCCCGCGCCGCCGCGCCGCTGGTGAAATAAGCCATGGCCGGGACCTGGGATATGCTCGGCACCGGCGGCCCGGTGATTGCGCTTCTGACGCTGATGTCTTTGCTGTCGCTCACCGTGATTGCCGTCAAACTGATCCAGCTCTGGCCGGTGCGCTCCGGCGCGCAAGCCCGTGAACAGGCCCTGGGCCTGTGGAGGGACGGCGACCGCAAACAGGCGCAGGACAGTGTCGCGGGCGGCAAATCCCCTGCCGACCGTGTCATGAGCTACGCCATGCAGGCCCTGCAGGAAGGCTTGCGCGGCCCGCTGCTGCAGGATGAACTGCACCGCCGCGGCAATGAGGAGGTGAGCAAAATGAACTCCCTCATCCGCCTGCTGGAGCTGATCGCCATGGTCTCCCCCCTCTTGGGCCTCCTTGGCACTGTTCTGGGCATGATCCAGTCCTTCCAGGAGCTGGAACTGGCGCAGGGGGCGGCCAATGCATCCGTCCTCGCAGGCGGCATCTGGCAAGCGCTGCTGACCACCGCTGCAGGCCTCTTGGTGGCCATCCCCGCAGCCGTTGCCGCGGGCCTGTTCGCCGCCCGCATCGACGCCGCTGCCCAAGCCATCGAAAGCGCCGCCGGCCGCCTGCTGCTGATCGACGGGTCGCGCTGATTTATGTGCTGCTTTCGCGTCATAAACACCCCGGGCCGCCTGCGGCCCGGTTCACGCCCGGCCCCGCCCCCCATGCCGGAGGCATGCTTACAGCATGACGCGGGCGTGAAGACGCTCCTCCTCGGTGCCGGGCGTGAACCTGCATGTGCGGCCAAACGGCTCCTCCTATGAACATCAACCGCCCTGCCCGCCCCCGCGCCCTGATCTCGCTGGTGCCGATGATCGACGTCATGCTGATCCTCCTGGTGTTCTTCATGGTGACCTCCACCTATCTGAACCTCGACATGATCCCGGCGGTGAAACCCTCCGAAGGATCCGCCGGCAGCACCCAGGCCCCGGCAGGCACCCTGATGATCCGCCTCGGCGCCGACGGCGTTCCGGTGCTGCGCGGAACCGCGCTGGATCAGGACACACTTCGCGCAACTCTCTCCGCCGCAGTGGCCGAAGAACCCCTCACCCAAGTGGTGATCCTGCCCTCCGGCGCCGCCCAGACCCAGGCGCTGATTACGGTGATGGACAGCGCCGCACTGGCCGGCGTCACCCGCCTGCGCGTGCTGCGGCTGGAGGCTTCCCCATGAAGCTCAACCGCCCGTCCCGAAGCCCGCACTCGGAAACCATCATCGCACTCATTGACGTTGTGTTCTTCCTGCTGGTCTTCTTCATGCTGATCGGCCGCATGGACGCCACCGCCCCCTTCGACGTGCGCCCTGCCACCGCCGTCACCGGCCGCGACATGCCTGCGGGCGGCATCACCCTGGCGGTCTCCTCAGAAGGCGCGCTGGCGCTCGACGGTGAGGAAATCACCCGCGAGGCCCTCTCCCCTGCCTTTTCCTCTCTGCTGGCAGATGATCCGGACCTGCGTCTGCGCATCAATGCCCACCGCGCAGCGGAGCTGCGCCGGGTTCTGCCGTTGGTGGCCGAGGGCGAGGCCATGGGGTTCAAGGACGTGGTGCTGGTGGTCACCCCGGAAACGGACGGGTGATGCGCAGCCCCGCCATATGGGCGCTGGGGCTGGCAGCCTCGGCGCTGGTTCACGCCGCAGGCGCCGGCGCGCTGCTGATTTCATTGACGCCCGACCCGGTGCCGCAGCAGCCCAACCCGGAAAGCAGCCTCAACCTCCAGGCCCACCGCATTCCACGAACCGAGGCCGTGCCGCAGACTGCGGAAGGCGAACAAGCCCCTGAAAGCGAAGCGCAAACCCAAGGCCTTGCAGCCGGCGCTGTCCCGCAATCACAAGCCCGGCCGCAAACACCTGCCGCGGACCATGTTGCCTCTGCACCCCCGCAAGCAGCTACCCTCACGCCCGCCGCCTCTAAGCCCGCGGCCGCGGCACCCGCAGAGGCAGAAAGCGCCCAATTGGCCAGCGCGGGCCTCCCCTCAGCCAGCCTCGCCAGCGCCCGCCCGGAACCCCAGCAAGCCAGCTCCGCCAAGCTGCAGCCCGCGGCCGCAGCCCCCGCCGCCGCAGCCTTTCTGCCAGCTGCAGCTGCGGCCCCCGCCCCAATGCCGCTGAATGCAGCGCAAGACGCCGCCATCCCGCTGCCTGATGCCGACGCTCCGCTGATCCAGGCCTCTGCTGCAGCCCCAGACCCGGCCGCCCTGCCGCAAACGGCTCCCAGCAGCCAGCCCAGCCCCGAGGCGCAGCCTGAAGCCGCGCCTCTGCCCGGCGCCGCACCCAATCCGCAGCAAACCCCTGCCGCCGTTCCGGACGCCCCCCGCATCAAGGCGGCGCTGGCCTTCCAGGGCGGCTCCGGCGATATTGACCCGGTCTCCCTTGCTGCCTTCCAAAGCTTCATGCAGCCGGGCGATGCCGTAGCGGAAGGAGATCCCCTGCGCGATGGCGTCTCCGGCATCCTTGCCGCGGTCCCCTGTTCCCGTCTGCAGGTCGCCTTTGTGCCGGAAACCGCAACGCTGGAGGTACGCGGCCACCTGCCGGAAGACGGGTTGCGCAGCCCTGTGCTGGCCGCCCTGCAAGCTCAGATGGGGGCCGACATCACAGTCTCGGATGAAATGCGCCTGCTGCCCCGGCCGCAATGCGGCGCCCTGGCAGGCATCTCGAACGTCGGCCTGCCCCAGAGCACGGATCAAATCACAAACCCGCTGCTGGTCGGCGAGGATGCCCATGCCCGCGTGCTGGACTATTCCGGGGGCGAGCGGTTGTTCTTCGATCTCACCGCACCGGATTACCCCGCCTATGTCTACGTCGACTATTTCGACGCCGGGGGCGCCGTGCTGCACCTCTCGCCGAACGAACTGGTCCCCCTGTCAGAGGCCGAGCCCAAGAGCGCGCTTCGTGTTGGCGCCAAAGAAGCCGGAGACCCCGGCCTGCAGATCACCGTCGCTCCGCCTTACGGCCAGGAAATCGCCGTCGCCTTTGCTGCATCCCACCCGCTCTATGAAGGCATCCGCCCCATCAGCGAACCCGCTGCGGCATATCTGGACTTCCTGCGTGCCCGAGTGGCCGCTGCCCGCACACAGCACCCTGATTTCAAAGGTGAATGGGTTTACTTTCTGATCACCACTCACGCCCCGTAAAGCACGATGACAGGCGGGAGCCCCCCTGCCCTGCTCAAGTTCCAAAAAAACGGCGCACCCTACTCCAGCCCGCGCCAGGGTTTAGGCATCAGCACCCAGCGCCCGTTCACGAAAATCAGCCCGTCGAACGCCAGGCCCAGCGATTCCCCCGGTTTCACGAACTTGAACCGTCCGATCGGCACATTGGCAATAAAATGCGGCAGCACCTTCTTGTAGCCGCCGGGAAACTCGCCCAGCACCGGCGCGCCGGAGCGCAGCTCTCCGGTGGTGGTGAACACGGTGATCAAATCCTCATGTTCAGGTTTCGGACGGATCACCGCACCAGGCTGGAACAGCTGCTCGTAAGACGCAATCAGCCGGCTCGCCAAGGGTTCCGCATAGACCGCGCGCACATCCCCGGGGCCCGGCTTCAAACTGGCCGTCAGCGCCGCATGATCCGCATCCGCTGCAAAGAACTTCCGCAGCAATTGCCGCCCTGCCACCGAGGCCTGCGAGCGCGGTGTCGCGGCCGCCTTCTGCGCCAGCTGTTCTGCCAGAGCACTGAACCGGGTATCCGGGCTGCCGCTGCACATGTTCTGCAAGACTTTGAGAATGTTGCCGAGTTCATCCGACCCCATGACCCGGAGCCGTCCCTCGGCCTTGGCCAGATACCCCGAGACCCAGGCCCCGACCAGAACTTTATCGACCACATCCTCATAGACCAGCACGGTGCTGCAGGGCTGGGACGGATCGAACTTGTCCCGCGCGGCCTGGGCTGGCCAAGCCAGGGCAACGGTCAGGCACAAACTACTGATGCCAGGAAGAAAACGGAGAAACTTGTCACTGAGAGAACACATGAGAGGCCTTCCGGTCAGACTGCACATGCTGCCAGTATAGCCGCAATCACCGCTGCCCTTAAAAATTCTACCGACCCTGCCCCTGCCGCTATTGGCAGCCGCCCGCCGCCCAGCTTTTCAACGCCTGCTTCAGGGCGCCGCCAAACGGGTGCTGCTTACCCAGAGAGCGCTGCATGTTGAGGCTCAGATAGGTGTTGCCCTGCGTGCACAACCGCTCGCGGGTCCATTGGTGGCAAGAACTGCAGTCCTGCCCCTTCCAATAACTCTCCGGCAGGCCTTCAACCGGCGGAAAGGCTGGCGATCGTGTCACCACTTCCGCCAAAGTCAGCCCGGAAATCTCGGCCATATTTGTATGCAGCGGGCTGGCATAGGTGACCGGGCCGGCTTCCGCCAGTTTCACCGGCGCCGGTTCCGGCGCCGCAGGCTCCACCGGCGCGGGGCTTCCGGCCTCCGGGTCCTGGCTGACACCGGCAGCCAGGGCTGCCGCTTCCGCTGCCGCCATTTCGGCAAATCGGCCCTCAGGGTAAGCCATCAGGTAAGCTTCATAGGCCGCCTTGCTGCCATCCGTCTGCGCCGCTTCAAACATCGCAGCCTCGGCATCAGCCGGAACCGCCTGCGCCTCCGGGACAGGCGCCTGCCCCGCTCCGGCGGCCGGCGCCTGGGCTACAGCTGCACTGCCGCTCAGCTCTTCTTCCATCAGTTCGGCCAGCAGAGCACGTGCCTCATCCGCAAATCTGCCCTCACCGTATCCGCGCAGGAACAGCATGATCTGCATCGCATCGCGCGACGCCTGGACCGAATGCCAGATCTGCGCCTCCTGCATCTCCGCCGCGCTCCTCACCGCCTCGGGCGCAGCTGCCGCAAAAACAAAATCGCTGACCAGCGAAGAGGTATCCCAGGGGGTCTGGCTGCCGCCGCTCTGCTCCAGAACCGCCCGGCGCACCTGTTTGAACACCTGTTCCACCGGCGCGCCGGGCAACATGATTTCGCGCGCCAGGGCCTCGGTGAAGGGGCTGTTCTGCCCCTCGCCGTCCAGCGCCACATCCCCCGGCGCGGTGGCATAGGCCAAAAACGTGCCGGTCGGCGCCTTCATCTCCGCCAGACCGCTTTCATTCAGGTCGGCCACCGTCTCAAACGGGTTGTTGCGGCAGGCATCCAGGATCACGATATTGGTCCGGTTCCGGGCTGATGCCATCTGCCGCAAAACCGACTGCGCCTCCACTGCCATCAGGTCCAGATCCGCTGCATCCGCCAGTGCCGCATCAACGGGCAAAAGGTAATTGCTGCCAAAGCTCTGCACCCCGTGGCCGGCATAATAGAACAGCCCCGTCGCATCCTCGCCGGCGCTGCGCAGCTTGCGGCCGAACTGGGCAATGGCGCGCTTCATTTCGATTTGCTTCGCATCCGCAGCCAGGGTCACATCAAAACCCAGCCCCTCCAGCGTCTCCGCGATCAGCCGGGCGTCGCGCACCGGGTTGTCCAGCGGGGAAACCGAACCATAAGCCGAATTGCCGATCACCAGCGCCAGGCGTTCCTCCGCCTTGGCGAGGCTGCCCAGGCACGCTGCCAGGGCCAGTGCCATCAGCCGGATCCAGTTCAGTAAATTGCGCACACGCCTGCTCCAATATCTTGCCCCCAAGGGCAGCTTCCCAATTGTTAAGGGTATTTGGTTACGAAACTATCGCGTCCCTTGCCCCCGACAGCAAGACTGCTGTTAGTCTGGGCGCATCCCTTCCGCCCTGCCCCCTGCGCTTGGGCGTCACGACCGGCAACCCAGATGGATCGCACATGTTTCGCATAACCCTATCAATTTTAACAGCTTTCTTACTGTTCACCCAGTCAGCGCTGGCTTCCGGCCCGTTTGAGCACGGCTGGCGGCTCAACGCCGAATCCTCCGCCATCCGGTTCATATCAATCAAAAAAGGCAGTATTGCGGAATCGAGCAGTTTCGCCGCTTTTTCCGGCAGTATTTCCGAACAGGGCGATGCCAAGATCCACATCGCGCTGGATTCCGTCGACACCTCGATCGACCTGCGAAACGTGCGGATGCGGTTTCTGTTCTTCGAAACCTTCACCTACCCCGAGGCCGTGATCACCACCCGCATTGACCCGGCGCAGCTGGCCGATCTTGCTGCAATGCAGCGAAAAGAAATTGACCTGCCGGTTACCCTGTCCTTGCACGGTGTTAAGGCAGAGATAACCGCGCCGGTAGCGGTAACACTTCTGAGTAAGGATCGCGTGGCTGTGGCCACCGTGCAGCCCATCATCCTCAAGCTTGAGGATTTTGCGTTGAACCCCGGCCGTGAGAAACTGGAAGAAGCTGCAGGCGTCTCCATTACCCCGGTCGGGCTGGTGAGCCTCGATCTGACCTTCGACCGTACCGCACCCGGCAGCGCATCTGTCCCCGCGGGGACAGCGGTTGCCGGTGCTGCCACGGCTTTGGAGGCGGACGGTGATTTCAGCCGCGAGGCCTGCACCGGCCGGTTCGAGATCCTGTCGCGCAGCCGCAGCGTCAACTTCGCCCCCTCCACCTCCCGGCTCAATGCCAGCTCCCGCGATTTTCTTGACAGCCTCTCGGGCATCATCCGCCGCTGCCCCGGCATGGTGGTTGAGGTCGGCGGCCACACCGACAGCCAGGGCAAGGCCGCCTGGAACATGCAGCTGAGCGAAAAACGCGCCGCCGCCGTGAACGGCTACCTTCAGCGCATGGGAATTCCGGCGGATCGCCTGGTCGCCGTCGGCTATGGCGAGACCTCACCGCTGGTGCCCAACGACACCGCGCAGAACCGGGCCAAGAACCGCAGGATTGAATTCAAAGTTCTGAACTGACCCCTGCCCTCCCCGGAAAAATTCTAGCTGTCCCCGCGGGGACAGCTTCTGAAAACCCGCAAGGCCCGGCCGCTGCGCCGGGCCTTTTCTATTCCAGATCGGCCTTGGACCCGCTGCATAATTCCGGCCTGTCCCCGCGGGGACAGTCAGACAAAACCAAACAGAGGAGCGAGTTTTGGGCCGGTGTCCCCGCGGGGACACCTCCGCGAAACCGAGGCCGGCATTCTCCGTAGCATCCTGAATGAGCGTCTGGAAATCCGGCCCGCTCCGGTGAAACTTTATTCCGCGCCTCTGTTTGTCCCCGCGGGGACAAATGAGATCCGCTATGCCCCTGCCCGCTTCCAGGATCTGTCCCCGCAGGGACAGCAGTGTATTTTGCCGCCGCACCTCGGATTGCACGTCAGAGCCGCCGCGAGAAGAGACGAAATGCCTTTGGCCCTCCGCTCGTATTGAGGTTTGTCCCCGCGGGGACAAACCGGGTTTGAGGACCGCAAACAGCAGTGAACTCTCCCGGTTTGCAGACCCCGCGAACAGCGCTCCTTGCCAAGCTTTCTGCGGACGGCTTCCAACCTGTCCCCGCGGGTACAGCATGTTAAAACAGGCTCAAACATACAGGTTAGACATGAAAAAGGCCCGGCATTTCTGCCGGGCCATTGCCCTTTTTCCGATACTGTCCCCGCGGGGACAAATGATCAGTCTTCGTCTTCCAGGGCCTCGAAAAATGCGGCAATCGCCCCTTCCAGCCGCCGCTGATCAATCGCCGAGAAGTCGTGATCCATCGCCATCTCGATCTTGCCGTCGCGGGCCTGGCAGCGGACTGTCCCCGCGGGGACGGTGCAGCGCAACGTGGTCTTGGCCACGCCGGGCCGCGGTGCTGCAGCGGCGCGCGGCGCGTTCTTGCGCTTGCCCTCGGCAAAGCTGCGCAGCACCTCGAGCTCCGCCTCTTCAGTCGAAGGCTGCACCCGCGCCAGCGCATCGCGCAGCACCTGCGCGTTCATCGCATCCGTCTCCAGCCGCTTCTTCAGCTCCAGCCCCAGCGCACGCGGGATCGCCTCAGGGAACTTCAGGCTGTCGCCCACGGCTTTCAGCACCTGCGCGAAATGGCGGATATAGATCCGCTTCTGGCGGCCTGCTGAAGCGTAAAGATCATTGACCGCATCCTCAGTGGTCTCGGCACCGGTCTGGGTGTCCTCTGCATAGCGCAGCGCCAGCTGGGCCATTTCCGCGAATGAGATGTCGCGTCGCACCAGGTTCTCATCCACCATCCGGCGGTAGAGATCCTGCAGGCTGTCGCCTTTGGCAACCAAACCCGCGGGGATCGCTGCATAGCTTTGGTCGCCGGTGTCGCTCAGCAGCGAAAAGTAGGCCCGCATCCGGCGGTAGCCCTGGATCAGCTCATAGGTGCCGTCGCCGCGTTCCTCGACCCGGATCGGGTTCGAGAGGCCGACCGACCTGATCGATTCCTTCAGCTCATCCAGCTCGGGGTCGCGCTTCTCACTGCGGTCGCGGATCAGCTTGTCCATACGGATCTTGCCGAGCGGGATCCGGTCAACCACCAGGCCCAGTTTTTTCAGCCGCACGAACTCATGCGCCAGCCGGTCGTTCTCGGCGCGGATGTTCTGCTCGGCCTCAGCCCGGGCGCGCAGCGCATCGGCGTTTTCGGAAATCGCGGTGGCCATCGGTCCGCGGCGGTTCTCAGCCGGTTTTTCACCTGCGTTTTCCGGTGCTGTCCCCGCGGGGACAGCGGCCGTGTCAGGGGTGAAGTCGATGTCGAAAACGCGTCTCTTGCTCATGCCTCATCCTCCAGTTTCTCCCAGGCTTCCAGCGCGTAGGCCTTGAATTCGTCATAGGCCTGATCAAACGACGCGCGTGCGCGCCGCCAGGTCTCTCGGGTCATATCCCGGTAGTCGATTTCGTAGATGGAACTTAGGAACCGGCCCGACTGTTCGACGGCGCGGGTCATCTCAATTGGGTGTTCGGTCATTCTACCCTCAAACACCTTCATAAATGCCGAACGCATCGCACGGTGCAAATCGTTACCGGACTCATAACGGGTGAGGAGGAAGCGGACGTCCTGGAACACCTTCGGCAGCGCAAATGTCCCCGCGGGGACAACGCCGTTAAATGCCGAAAGATCCTCCAGCGCCTCAGACAGCTGACCGATGAAGGAGGTGGTGGAGTCATACTCCCAATAGCCGGGGCCGGAGGGGATATAGAGCATGTCGGCAGCGAACACCGCGTTCATCGACTGGTAGCCGATGGCGGGCGGGCAGTCGAAGATCATCAGGTCGTAATCTTCGGCCGGCAGCTGGTCGAGGTAGCGGGAGACCGCGGCAAAGAACGACCATTCCGGGTTCAGGTGCCGGTACTGGGCCGAGGCGAATTCCACAAAGGCCGCATTGGCACAGGAGGGGATGATATCGATGGTCGGCCAGCTGGTCGGTTTCACAAAATCGCTGACCCGCAGGTCCTGCAGCCCCATGCCGGTGATCGCGTCAGGCAGCTGGCGCTGGGGCAGGGCGGTGCCGGACTCGGCACCCTGCAGGGACGCGTTCATCCGCTCGGTCTCGCGCACCAGGTCGCGGGCCATGATGCCCCAGACGGTGTAATCCTCGGTGACGTCGCTGAGGCCCATGGAATGGGAGAGGGTGGCCTGCGGGTCGAAGTCGACACAAAGCACCCGGTAGCCGTCCAGCGCCGCGGCATGGGCGAAATGCAGGGCAACGGTGGATTTGCCGGCGCCGCCCTTGAAGTTGGAGATCGCCACCCGCAGGGCCCGTTTCCCCGCGGGGCGCTTGGGCAAGAGGGACTTGCGGTTGATCTTGATGCGGCGGCGCAGCTCGTTGATTTCCTCCAGCGAATACCAGCGCTGGCGGCCGTCTTCCTCCACATGGCCCTGGGGCAGGGAGGGATCAGTTGCCAGCCGTCCCCGCAGGGTCGACTGGTTGACCCGGAAGATCAGCTCGGCCACTTCCCAGGAGGAGAACCGGCGCAGGGTCTTTTCCATTTCGGGGGAGAAGGTCTGCTGGCGGATCCAGCTTTGCATTTTGAGAGATTGGGCCTGCATTTTGGACAGGTCTTCGTGCGTAAACATCACTGCTCCTCGATCTGCACGTTATTCTTTTTGGCGGCGCCCAATTGTTCAGGACGCTAATTCTGCCTCAATATTCATTTACGCCGAATTTGCAAAAAACGCAAAAGCTAATATGGTCAGGAAGAGCGTCCTGTCCCCGCGGGGACACATCTGCAAAACGCCCTGTGAAATAAGGGCCGGGGCGATTCGGAAGGCGGAAGCCAAGCGATTCGTTTCATTGGGTTTTTCTGGTGTTTCAACGCCAGATTTAGGGGGACACTTCCGGCCTGGATACAGCAGATTGGGGGACATTTTTGCGCCAATAGGGGACATTCAAGGTGTCACCCAATACCATAGATACCAATTTTTCTTTCGAAAAAGGGATTGGGTCAGAATTCAATTCCCGCCGGCGCTTGACAGAATCGGAATTCCGGACGCAAATCAGGTACAACAAACGAATAGCGTTGAGTTCGGTGCAAAACCGGCCGACGTAATTCTCAGCAAACAGGCTGAGAGCACTTGAGGCAGCATATCCCGGCCCAGAAGGGCAAGGGAGGGAGAAACGGGGGCAGCAATGCTTGCCAAACGGCCTGCGGGGCGCAACGCCTCTGCGCTGAAATATGACATCCTCACGGCGATGGGGGCTTATGCGCTTAGCCAGTGCAAGGGGGCGCAGAAGCTGGTGCTGCGCTTCATGACATTGATGACCGCACGCTACAATTGGCAGCGCGATGAGCTGGCCGTCGGACAGCGGGAGATCGCCCGGCTGTGGGATGTGGATGAGCGCACGGTGAAGCGCGAGATGGCCAAGCTGCGCGGCTGGGGCTGGCTGGTGGTGAAGCGACAGGGCGCCCGCGGACGGGTCACTGAGTATGGGATCGACCTGGAGCGGCTGCTCACCGATACACAGGACCGCTGGGCGGCCGTGGGTCCGGACTTTGAGCTCCGGATGCAAGGTGCGGATGAGCCTGCGCAGAATGTGGTGCCGCTGAGGCCCGGTTCCGCTCCGCCAGCGCCGGATGTATCGGACGGCTGCGAGTGGAGCCTGGCGAAGGCAGTGCTGCATGCGGAGGATCCGGCGAATTATGCGTCGTGGGTGCAAGGGCTGGAGCGTGCGGGCAGGGCAGGGGGGCGGCTGGTGCTGAAGGCGCCGAGCCGGTTCCATGCGAATTATGTAATGTCGCATCTGATGCCGCGGTTGCTGGCGGCCTGCCGGGATGTCGATGGCGAGGTTTCTGCCATCGTAGTCGAGGCATAAGATCAAATCCGCGGCAGGGCGGTTGAACCCCTTGGGGGCACGGCATTATGTGGGCGGGCAGGGTTTTCGCTGCAGAAAACCCGGAAGATGAAGGAGCAGCCCGGATGAGCGGCGTGCAGGACAAGATCTGTGTCATTGGCCTTGGCTATGTAGGGCTGCCGCTGGCGGCGGCGTTTGGGCAGCACCGGCCGGTGGTTGGTTTTGACATCGATCCGCTCCGCATTGCCGAGCTGCGACGGGGCGAGGACCGCACCCGTGAGTTGGAGCCGCAGGAGCTGGCTCTGGCAGAGCATCTAAGCTTTACCTCGGACCCTGCAGAGATTGCGGAGTGTTCGATCTATATCGTCACCGTGCCGACACCGGTGGATGCCAATCACACACCGGATCTGACCCCGCTGCTGTCGGCCTCGGCCATTGTCGGCGGGGTCCTGAAACCCGGCGATCTGGTGATTTATGAATCCACCGTCTATCCCGGTGCCACCGAAGAGGATTGCGTGCCGGTGCTGGAGGCGCGCTCGGGCCTGACATTCAACAGGGATTTCTTTGCGGGCTACTCGCCGGAGCGGATCAATCCGGGCGACAAACAGCGGCGGCTGCCGGACATCGTCAAGGTGACATCCGGTTCCACGCCGGAGGTGGCGGAGCGGGTCGATGCGCTTTACCGCGAGGTGGTGACAGCGGGCACCCATAAGGCCGAAAGCATCCGTGTGGCAGAAGCCGCCAAGGTGATCGAGAACAGCCAGCGCGATATCAACATTGCGCTGGTGAATGAGCTGGCCAAGATCTTCAACCGGATGGGCATCGATACCGAGGCGGTGCTGAAAGCGGCCGGAACCAAGTGGAATTTCCTGCCGTTCCGCCCCGGTCTGGTGGGCGGCCACTGCATCGGGGTGGACCCCTATTACCTGACCCACAAGGCCGAGCAGCTGGGTTATCATCCGGAGATCCTGCTGGCCGGGCGGCGGCTGAACGACGGTATGGGCGCCTATGCGGCTGGAGAGATGGTCAAGGCGATGTTGAAACGCGGGCTGCCGGTCGCAGGCGCGCGGGTGCTGGTGATGGGACTCACCTTCAAGGAAAACTGCCCGGACCTGCGTAACACGCGGGTGATCGATGTGGTCCGCAGTCTGGAGGAATACGGGGCAGTGGTGGATGTCCACGATCCGCATGCAGATCCGTCGGAAGCGCAGGAAGAGTATGGCATTTCACTTGTGCCGGAGCCGGGGCAGGGGGCCTATGCCGGGGTGGTTCTGGCGGTGGCGCACTCGGAGTTCCGGGAGATGGGTTCTAAAGCCATCCGCGCCTTGGGAGCCGAGGGCGCGCTGGTCTATGACCTGAAGTATGTGCTGGCGCCGGAAGAGGCGGATTTGCGGCTCTAATTCGGGGAAACCTCCCGAACATGCCGGAATTGCTGTATCCTGGCCCTTGTCAGCAAGGAGCCTGGGTATGAGTGACGTTCTGGAAGGCCGCTGCCTGTGCGGCGCAGTGAAAATCCGCATTGAGGGTGCGCATGATCCGCGGCCAGGGGCCTGTCATTGCCGCATGTGCCAGCGCTGGAGCGGCGGGCTGTTCCTGTGTTTTGAAGCGGCGGCGGAGGCGGTGACGGTTGAGGGGCCGGTGACGCACTATCAATCCTCCGCCTTTGCTGAGCGCGCGTTTTGCAGCACCTGCGGGTCGCACCTGTGGATGCGGGACGTGGATGAGGACGGCGGACCGTATGACCTGATGCCCGGGCTGTTTGATGCGGCTTTGCAATGGCCATTGCGGTCGGAGATCTATGCCGACCGGGCCATGGCATCGGTGCAGCTGGCAGGCGATCACAAGCGCGCCACGCGGGACGAATGGGAAGCGCAGAACCCGTTTATTGACGGGGATGTGTGAAGTGTCGCCTTTATGGCCAGCCGTATGCCGTGGGAGAGGGGCCGTCTCGTTTGAGAGTATCGAGCCGGTCAAAGGCTTCGCGGAAGGAAGGGCGGGCGTCAGGTTGTACATCCCAGATCACCAGTTGCGGGCCTGCTACCGGGTCAAACCAGTCGGCTTTGCGGTCCAGGAAGGCACCGTGCTCGCTGTTGAAAGTGTAATCCCGCAAGGCGCTGACGCTGTCCCAGACCGAGACTGTTGCGGAGATTTGGCTGTCGTGGCCAAGTTCCTGCAACTCGGCGGCGGCAGCTTCGTCCGGTATACGCCAGAGGAACCCCGGGTGCGCCTCGGCCAGGGTGTAGATGCGGCCGAGGGCGGCGTTGAGTTCCGCCATGTCCGGGTGGTCCAAGGGGCGGGTGAGACGTCCCCAGTTCATTTGTGCGATTGCCATGCTGTGTCCTCGCGCTGCCTTGTTGGCAGGTTAAAGGAGGCTGGCGACGGGTCTTGCCCCGGGTACGGTGCGGAGTGCCGCAGAACCGCCGTCAGGAGCCGACCCGCGGCAGTTTCGGGCCGCTCCAATAGGCGCCGCTGTCCTGGCGCAGGGCGTCATAGGCTTCGATGCGGCGCAGCGCGTCGGGGCCAGCGGCTTCGATCAGGTGGGTGAGCAGGCATTCCAGCACCGCCATGGCACCGCCGATGGCGCCGAAGGGGTGCAGCGAGTTGGCGGCGACGGCCAGAACGTGGTCGGTGCGGATGCCGGGGGCGATCACCTCGCTGTCCGAGATCAGGATCACCTTGGCGCCGCGTTCGCCCGCCAGCCGCAGCGCCTGGATGGTGCTGGCGGAGTAGGGGGCGAAGGTGAGGGCGATGAGGCAGTCTTGGGGGCCGATTTCCAAGAGGTCATCCAGCGCGGCGCCCATGTGGCGGGGAACCAGTTCCAGCCGGGGCAGGGCCATCCGGCCGACGTAATGGAAGTAATAGGCCAAGGCATAGGACGAGCGGGTGGCGGTGACGATGCAGCGGCGTGCGGATAGCAGTGTGTCCGTGATCGCCTGGGTGCGGTCCGCCGTCATCAGCCGCAGCGAGCGTGAGGTGATGTTGAGCTGGTTGCGCGCAGCGGCGGCCTGCAGTGCCCCAGCCGGGCTTTCTGCCCCCATGCGGTCCAGCCAGTCCTGGCCGAGATCGGCCTCATGCGTGGTGGTCAGCGCAGCGCGGAAGGGGGCGCGGAAGGCTTCGAAGGTGTCATAGCCAAGGTGCTGGGCGAGGCGGACAAAGCCGTTGGCGCTGATGCCGGTTTTTCCGGCGGACACCCGCACTGTGTCGAGGCCGAAATCGCCGGGATGGTCGATCACGTATTTCGCAGCGGCCTTCAGCTTGGGCGGCAGGGTGTCCATCTGGTCCTTGAGGTGCTGGATCAGCCGGATGGTTTGCTTGGGGTCGAGATGCGGGTCCATTGGCGCATCAGAGCAGATGTGCGGAAAATGGCAAGAGACGAACGGTTGTTTTGCTTCCAGCCTATTCCGACAGGTATGCCGTCAGATCCTGGCGGGCGTGCAGGATGCGTATGATGTCCGGGCGGCCTGTTTCCAGCCTGTAGATCACCAGATGCGCGCCCGAGGGGTGGATGCGGACCGGCGGGGTGAATTCCGGGCGTTCACGGGCCATTTCCGGGAAGTCCGCGAGCAGATCGAACAGGGCAAAGAGGCTGTCGGCATAGGCATCCGCCTGCGCTTCGCCCCAGGTTTCCAAGCCATAGCGCCAGATGGCGGCGAGATCGGCACGGGCGGCGGGGCGGATCAGCCAGCGCGGTTCAGCCATTGCGGCGCATGGATGCCTTGAAGTCCTGAGCGGTCAGCGCCTCACCCGGGCCGCTGGTGAGGCCTGTGTCGATGGCGGCTTGCAGCTCGGCAATGGCGGCGGCGCGCGCCTGGTCGCGGCGGATCAGGTCGCGGACATAGTCGCTGGAATTGGCATAGGTGCCGGTGCGGGCCTGTTCTTCGACCCAGTCTTTCATCTGGTCCGGCAAAGAGACGTTCATGGTGGCCATGGGCGGGTTCCTTTCGCTGGGACAGGATATGGCAATCTTTGCCATGAATGCAAGACGCGGAGAAACAGCAGCCTTTTACACAGGCTGCAAACCGGCGCCGTGCCCAAGCGTCCCCAAGGAGAGGGCGCTTCGCACCCGTTCCAAGGAATGGATGCGGCCCTACTGTCTGGCAAACAAAAAACACCCGCTTCCATGCGAAGCGGGTGCTGTTGTTGGCGCAAGATCAGCTGGGTTAGGCCGAAACCGCCTTGAGCCCCTTTTCCTCCTGCGGCTGGATGCTGCCGTCTTCGCTGACCGTCACCTGTTCGCCGTGGCTCAGGTTGTCGAGGCCCCTGCAGGCAACCAGCATCAGGACGTCCTTTTCGCGGGCGACGATGGCCATGTGGCTGAGCCAGCCGCCAACCTCGGAAAGCACCGCGCCGGAGCGCTGCACCCACGGCAGCCAGGCCGGGTTGACCATCCGGCAGGCCAGGATGTCGCCGTCCTGGAAGTCTGCAAAGGCGGCCGGGTCGATGCAGCTGTCGTCCTCCATCCAGAATACCCGGGCGGTGGCGCTGCCGCTGCCCGCCACGCAGGTGCCGCCCATGCTGCCGTCGCCGGACTGGGCCTGGGCACCGAGCGACAGAAGCTCGCAGCCGCGCAGGGTGAGGGTGACATCGGTGGGCGCGGATTTTTTGCGCAGGGCTTCCTTTTCGGCGCGGGCTTCAGCCAGATCGCGCAGCGCGTCCGGGTTGGCCCAGTTGCTGTCCAGAACCTCTTCCAAGGTGAGGCTGAACACCAGATCATCAAGCCCGCTGGACTGACCCAGCGCCAGCAGGGCGCGGCGAAGCTCGGCGACGACACGAAGGGCTTCGTGCTTGGCCTGTTCCTTGAGGTCCTGATAGGCGATGGCGATGCCGATGGTATCGTCCAGCTCATCCGGCAGGTTGGCAGGGACCGGCACCGCGCCGATCGGCTCGACAGAGCTGTCGAGCAGCGAGTGCAGCAGCGCCGGGGCCTCTGCATAGCGGGGCGATGACAGTTCGTAGTCGAAGATAGAACGGTGGCCCATCAGCTGCATGGCGCGCGTCTGCGCGTCCTTGCCGGTGCAGGAGGCGAGCAGGCTGGAGGGCGCGTTCGGCAGTTCCGCGTGCATCAGATGTGCGCGCAGTGCCGGGTCGCCGGCCGCCGCGGTGCCGGCCTCGCCCATGGTGAAACCTGCCATAATGTTGATCTTCTCCGCCTCCAGGTAGACCTCTTGGATGAACATGTCCTTGAGGGTGGCGATGGTTTCGATCAGCTTGTTCCGGGGCAGAGCGGAATAGTCCACCGCTTGCCAGATGGCGAGCCTGTCCTTGAGGCCGGGCATCACTTCGCTGCGGAAGCGGGTGATCATCGGATGCGCCTGCTTCCGCAGCTGCTTGGCCTTGGCGGCGCTGAGTTTCAGGGTCATGCCCTGTTTCAGCGCCACATCGACATAGGTTTTGCCGAAGAGGTTGACCAGGTGGCCGTCGCGGCCTTCTGGCAGGCCGTATGGCACGCCCAATTCGCGGCAGGCCAGGTCAACACTGCCGCCCGGCGCCCAGAGCGCGCTCATCAACGAGAAGCTGAGCGGGGTGGGGCGGGGCAGCACCTCGGACATTTCGTCCTGTTCCAGGATGGTTTGGTCCGGATCTGCATCCGCATAGCGGTCCAGAACCTCGCGCCATTCGGCGAGACGGGTCTGTTCCTGTTCGGTGCCGAGGCTCAGCGTGGTGATGTCGCGGCTTTGCACGATCTGGAATTCACCGTTCGCATAGGCCCATTCCACGTCCTGCGGGGCGCCGAAAGTGTCTTCGATCTGTTTGCCGAGGGCCAAAAGCGGCGCCATGTCGAGTGTCTGGTCCTGATCTGCATCGGCGGG
>JBFOLS010000735.1:0-2638 GCA_040830225.1 Leisingera sp. | reverse complement strand
TCAGGCCTTAACTCTATTCTCACCAAATTTTCGAAAATTGCCTGCATGACATCTTCCCAACCAGCAGGATTCTCCGTGACCGATTGGACCTCCGGCTATGTCGCCGGCATCGACTACACTTTTGACTTCCACAGCCAGCTGACGCCGGCCCTTCTGGCTTTTGGCGCGATGAGCCAGGGCCACCGTCACGGCTTGGACGGCGATGGCGTCACCTATTGCGAGTTGGGCTGCGGCCAGGGGTTCTCCGCCAACCTTCTGGCAGCGGCCAACCCGCATATCGAGTTCCACGCCATGGACTTCAGCCCGTCGCAAATCGCAGGTGCGGCTGAACTGACGCAGGAAGCAGGGCAGGAGAACATGCATTTCCACGAGCGCTCCTTTGCGGATTTCGGAGATGCGCCGGGGCTGCCCGAAACCTTCGACATTATTGCACTGCATGGTGTGTTCAGCTGGATCTCGGAAGAAAACCGGCAGCATATCAAGGCGTTTATTTCCCGGCGGCTGAAGCCGGGCGGGCTGGTCTATGTCAGCTATAACGCGCAGCCCGGCTGGGCCGCCCTGATGCCACTGCGCCGCCTTCTGACCACCCATGCTGCACAATCCACCGGGCCGCTGGACGCGCGGATCAGGGAGGCCGTTGCCTATGCGCAGGAGCTGGAGCAGTCAAAGGCGGGATACTTTGCTGCAAATCCCGCCTTGAGCGCAAAGCTTGAGCATATGACGTCGATGTCCGCCAACTATCTGGCGCATGAGTATTTCAACAAGGATTGGACGCCGTTCGACTTTGAAGATCTGGCGGCGGGGCTTGGCCAGGCCAAGTTGAGCTTCCTGGGATCGGTGCACCCTCTCGACAATCTGGACTGCCTCCGCTTCTCCGCGCAGCAGCAGGCGCTGCTGGACGCGGAACCGGACCCGGTCCGCCGCGAGGGGCTGCGGGACATTCTTCTGAACGAGCATTTCCGCACCGATATCTTTGTGAAGGGCAAACTGGCCCATACGTCGCGCGGTGAAATCGGCGGATGGTTCGAAACGATGCTGGCGCTGACCCGTCCCTACAATGGCGGGGCACTGAAGTTTCACCACCGGGGCAGGGACGCGGAGCTGGAGCTGCAGCAGTATGCACCGGTTCTGCAGGCTTTGGCCAAGGGGCCCGCAACCGTGCGCAGCCTGCTGGACCAGGGGGTGTTCGGCGCCATGGATTGGGGCAGCATCAGCCGGATGCTGACGATCCTGGCGGGAACCGGCTGCATTGCCCCCTGCCTGCCGCCGGACGGCCTGGCGCAGCGGGCAGCCACCTGCCGGAGCTTCAACCTGGCGGTCTGCAAACGGGCCGAGGACAGCGAGGCGCTGCGCTTCCTGGCGTCGCCGGTTACTGGCGGCGGGGTGGAGCTGGACCGGTTCGAGCAGCTGTTCCTGCTGGCCCGCAGTGAGGGGCTGGAGACCCCGGCGGAATGGGCGGATCTGGCCTGGCGCATCCTGGCACCGCAGGGGCAGCGCCTGCAGCACGAAGGCCGGGTGCTGGAAACCGACGAGGAAAACCTGGCGCTGCTGCGCGCCCGGGCCGGCAATTTTGCCGCCCGCCGCCTGCCTCTCTGTGAAAGCCTGGGGCTGACGCTGGAGGAGATCCGGCCGGAGATGGCGCAGGAGGCCGCGGCCTGAACTTCCTCTCAGGGGCGGGCGGTGCTGCGGCTGCCCGGCCCCGGGAAATGGCGCCAGTGCCCTCACCCGGTTAGGGATTTGAAAAGCACTGGCGGTTAAACAGAAAACAGCCCGAGACAATCACTGACAGGAACTGAAACGTGTCATTTGAAGATCGCACGCTGACCGCACCCTCACGGAGCAAAGAAGCGGCATTCGCCCTGGATGAGGTGTTCTTCTCCCGTACCGATGGCCGCGGCGTGATTCAGGCTGGCAACGCGGTGTTCTCCAGGGTGGCCAAATACCAGATGGCCGACCTGCTGGGGGCGCCGCACAAGCTGATCCGTCATCCGGATATGCCGCGCGGCGTGTTCCAGCTGCTCTGGGACACCATCAAGAGCGGGGCGACTGTGGGCGCCTATGTCAAGAACAAGGCCAGCGACGGCAGCTACTATTGGGTGTTTGCCGTGGTAACCCCGTGCGAGGGCGGCTACCTCTCGGCCCGGATCAAGCCGACCAGCCCGCTGCTCAAGACCATCGAAGGCGAATACGCCCGGCTGCGCCAGGCTGAGCACACCGAGGAGCTGAGCCCGGAGGACAGTGCCGCCCGGCTTCTGGCCCGGGTGCAGGAACTTGGCTTTGCGACTTACAGCGACTTTGCCGGCCATGCGCTGGCCGAAGAGCTTCTGGCCCGCGACGCGGGCCTGAATCTGCCCGCGGATCACCGGATTGCCGAGCGGCGAGAGATGCACGCCACCGCCGAACAGCTGGTGCAGGAGACGGAAGCGCTGGTGCAGGAATTCGAATCCATGCGCACCATCCCGCATAATCTGCGTGTCATCGCCTCGCGGATCGAACCTGCGGGCGGGCCGGTCACGGTCCTGTCGCAGAACTACAGCGCCATGTCGCGTGAAATGTCCAGCTGGTTCGAGGCGCATGTTTGGGGCAAGGACAGCAACTTCCGCGCCATCAAGGGGACCGTTACCGCGGCGATCTTTGT
>JBFOLS010000734.1:0-4328 GCA_040830225.1 Leisingera sp. | reverse complement strand
GGCAGTATGATCTGGAACAGGGTCTGACGGCGGGTGAAGGCCAGGCTTTCGGCCGCTTCCCATTGCGCCGAGGGCACCGAAGCAATGGCGCCGCGCACGATTTCCGAGATATTGGCCATGATCGGCAGGCTGAGGCCAATGACTGCTTTCGACCAGTCCGGCACCGGAATCTGCAGGCCGAACAGGGTGATCTGGAACGGAAAGCTCAGCATCACGATGAACAGCAGCACCAGCCACGGCGAATTGCGGAAGATCTGGGTGATCCAGTAACTGGCAATGCGGATCACGCGGACAGGCGATATCTGCCCCAGCCCCAGAAAAACGCCCAGCACCGTCCCCACCAGCATCGTCAGCACCGAGATGATGACGGTGAAGACAAAGCCGCGGGTGATCAGGAAGGGCATCCAGCGCCACAGTGCCTCAAACGGGCTGGCCAGCGCTTCGCCGTTGCCCTGCGCATGCGCATAGAAAGGCCACAGCAGGGCAGCGGCAAAGAACAGGAAGGGCACCCAGGCCGGGATGCTTGCCATCCAATGACTGAAGTTGAGAGCCTGTGCCGTGTGGCGCGGCGCCGGAGCGCTCAGCAGCACGGGCATGTCGGTTGCGGCGGGGGCCGTCAGGCCGGGTATGCGGCGGCTCATGTCAGGCTCCGTATCCGGGGATGCGCATGGAGCGCTCCCATTTGTTCATGCCCAGCACCAGAAAACCGACCAGCGCCAAATACGAGATGAAGAGAACCAGCATCATCGGATTTTGCGCGGAAGGGTGGTCGTTCCAGATGGTGATCGCCTGATACAGCAGCTCGGGCACCGCGATCACAAAGGCCTGGGTGGTGGTTTTGACCAGGTTGACAAGATTGTTGTTCAGCGCCGGGATCGACACCCGCAGCGCCAGCGGCAGCACCACATAGGCAAAGGTCTGGAGCCGGGTAAAGCCAAGCGCCTCGCTGGCTTCCTGGGTCGATTCAGGCACCGCTTCAACACCGGCCCGGAAGATCTCGACATTGAAGGCGCCGGCAAAGAACGACAGCGATATCACCGCCCAGCCCACATTCGAGATGATCGGGACTTCCAGCCAGCCGTCCGGGCTGTAGGTCGGAGTAAAGGCGCCGAGCGCGAAGTAGAAAAACAGCAGCTGCACGAAGGGCGGCGTATTGCGGAAAAACTGGATATAGCCCTGCACGGCGCCGCGTATGACCCGGTTGCTGGCGCCTTGCATGGCGGCCCCGATAATGCCGATAACCACACTGAAGAATACGCAGATGACTGACAATTTGATGGTCATCCACAACCCGCTGGCAACCTTCCCCCACTGGCGCTCCTCATAAAAGAATATGAAGTTCCACGTCGGGTGGTCGGCGGCAAGCTGGCGGAAAAATTCCTGGAATGCATCCAGCATACCGTCCCCTCCTGTTGTATTTTTTGTTCTGTGCCCCGCTCCTGGGGGCACAGCTGTTTGCTATGACCGGAACCCGGGCGGCTTATTCAGCCAGCCAGTCCTTGTAGCGCTCCTGCTGCCCGGCCAGGTAGGCAGTAGGCTGAATGCCCCATTTCGCTTCCAGCTCAACCAGGGTGCCGTCCTTGTGCCAGTTGTACTGCATGCCCGACATAAAGCGGCCAAAGACGCAGTTCTGCTCGGCTTTCGGCACCGCCAGGGCCCAGGGGTTGTCGTCCTCGGTCGGCATCGGCATGCCGAAACCGTCCCATTGGCCCGACGCCAGGTCCGCCATGATCGAACTGTCATCATAGACAAACCCGACGCATTTCTTGTCCCGCAGCGCCTGTTTTGCTTCGGCGTTGCCGGTAAAGGCGATGATCTGGGCGCCATAGCGTTCTTCAACGATCTGATTGTAGAAAGCGCCCTGCTTGCCGCACACCGGCTTGTCGCGGATCTGCTCCCATTCGGAGAAGTTCAGCGCATCCGGGGCCAGCAGGTTGGTGCCCGAGGTGTAATAGTTGGGGCCGACGATGCCGACAATCTCGCGGCGGTCGGCGCGGTCTGACATGGTCGCGATCATCAGATCGATCTTGCCCTGCTCCAGGAATTGCATCCGGTTGGAGGACTGAACCGGGACAAGCTCCAGCTCCACTCCCATCTTGTCGGCCACATCCTGCGCCATGTCGATTTCCATGCCGACCAGGTCACCGTCGGTACTGCGGAAACCCCAGGGCTTATAGTCGGCCTTGACGCCAACCACGATCTTGCCTGCAGACATGACACGGTTCCAGGCGTCGTTTGTGCACTCCGCCGCCGAGGCAGCCACGGTGCTGAACCCGGTGACAAGCGCTGTTGTTGCCGCTAGAATTTTTTTCATCTCTTCCTCCACTGGTTGTAGTTCCTGCTCAGGCTAGCAGCCCGGCAAGGGTTTCGGCAGGGTTTTGTCCCAGCCTGGCTTCGATTTTCCCGTCCCGCCCGGCAAAGGCGAGCGCGGCCTCGAATTTCGCAATCAGTTCCGCATCGCTGAGCGGGTTCTCCGGCATTCCCCGGGCCACGCCGCAAAACCCGCTGGCCCGCCGCCCGTCGGTCAGCGTCACCGTAAGGCGGGCGCTTTCGGGGAATTGCCTGCGCATTTCGGCGGTCGACAGATCCGCCGCGCTTTCGGTGCGGGTCTTTGCCATCAGCGCCAGTTTTTCAGGTGTGCGCAGCTCTCCGGACAGCAGGTCCTCGAACCGGACCTGGCCCTGCAGCGCCGCGCAGGCGACGGCATAAGGCAAGCTGAACTGCGCCTGCTGCGGCGTTTGCGGATCGGGATAGACCAGGCTGATATAGACCAGCTCCGGGACTTCCGCATGAATGTCCTCAATGTCGCCCGCTTCAGCACCCAGTTCCTGCATCAGCGCATTCATCTGATCAATGGCCGCATGCGCGGCCGAGCAGACCGGGTTGGTCTTGAACAAAAGGCCCGGCTCCACCAGGCGCCATCTGCGGCCCAGCGTTTCCAGCGCGTCCATGTCGGCCTTGCCGCCATTGAGCAGCTTCAGATACCCGCGATCATCTTCAAAGACATGCTCCGGACCGCTCAGCCCCGCCTTCGCCATGCGGGCAAAGCTGATGGCCCGGCGCGCCGCGTCCCCCACCAGATAAGGTTTCCCGTCGGTGCCGAACACGGATTTCCCGCCGCCCGATGCCGCCGCCGCCAGACCGATCGCGGCTGTCATCTCGTCTTCAGTCAGATCCAATAGCACCCCGGCTGCAGCCGTGGCGCCGGTCAGGCTGAAGGTCGCCGTGCTCCACCAGCCATGGAAATAATGGTCATGGGTGCAGAGGTCCGCCAGCACATAGGTGATTTCCGAGCCCGCCGCGAATGCGCGCCGGATCAGATCCGCATCCGCGCCGGTTTCCTGCGCCAGGGCCAGCACCGCAGGCAGCACAACAGCTGAGCCATGCATGATGCCGGTGTATGAGGTATCGTCGATGTCCCAGACATGCGCCGCCATCCCGTTGATCACCGCAGCACTCTCCGCGTCTCCGCGGCCTCCGGTTGCAAGCACCGCCCTGCCCGGATGCCGCGGCATCGCATTCGCCGCGGCCTGCACCGCCGGGTGGGCCCCGCCGGCAATGATGGCGCCAACCGTGTCCAGAAGGGCCCGGTCCGCCTGATGCGCCGCCTCTGCCGGTATCCCGGAAAGACCGCAGGCAAAGGCCGCAAACCTTCGGGCAATGGAACTTGTCATGCAGCCTCCCCGACGGCCACGCCGTGCGGCAGGGCATTGTCAAACAGCACCTCCCAGACGGTTTCGGCCCAGGTGCAGGGCACCAGCAGCTCGAAACTGCCAGGGCCGGTGCAGTGGATCAGAACGCCGACGTGATGGATGCCGGTCTGGCGGAATTCACCCGGTCCAAAGGCCGCGGGCGCGGTATCGACAGCAATAACCTGGGACAGCAGATCCCGCGCCGCCGGACCGCTCAAGGTGATGACCGTGCGCGCATGGCCCAAGTCCAGGACCGCCAGCTGCTCCGACATGAACCCAGACAGATCGGCACTGCTCCGGATCAGGATCCTGTCCGGCGCCACCCGCCAGGCCGTGGCTTCAGAAGACTGCCCGCAGGAGCGGAAATCGCCTGCCGCGCCGAGGCCCAGGGTGTCCAGCACCGGCGCGGCAGCGGCCTCGAAACTGTCCCAGCCGGCGATCTGCCACAGGCCGCCGGTCCGGCATGTGCCCATCGTTATCCCGGCCGCGCCTGCGGCGCCGTAGCTGCCAGGCTGCAGCCTGGTCTTCAGCGGAGAGAGCATTTCAACCATTCTGACGGTCTCCTTGCGGGTCGAAGAAATGATGCGAAACGACCTTGGCCTGCAGGGTTTCATTGCCGACAAAGTTCACCACGCG
>JBFOLS010000733.1:0-6383 GCA_040830225.1 Leisingera sp. | reverse complement strand
TATCCGGAGGCATCGGGTCAGACACAATCAGCGGCGAGGAAGGCGCAGACCTGATTTCTGGCGGAGCCGGGCATGACCTTCTCTATGGCGGAGAAGGGGCAGACATCTTTGAGTTCACCAACGGCGACGGCCGGGACACGATCGGCGATTTCGATGCGGCCGAAGATGTAATCCAGTTGGCGGGCGTTAGTCCCGGCGACGTTAGCTGGGTTGAGGGAACGCATGGTCTCAGCCTGTCATACGGGCAGGATGATGACATTCAGTTCAACGGTCTAACGCTCGCTTCAGTGCCGGAAATAGGAATTACTTTCCTCGACAGCTGATTGCTGAAAATGGCCCGCCCCGGTTGAAAATTTCGCCATAAACGTTGGCCTACCGTCAGGACTTGTTCACTGGTTTCCGATGGGGGCACGGGCTTGTTTTAACACCCAGTCGCAAAACACCCCGGCATCCTTCCGGTTCTCGGTTGCATCGATCAGATAAAAGAAATCCCTTTCGATTTCAGGAAAGCCTTCCAGTTTGTGCAGGGAGCCATCCGCCAAGTAAGGGTCGACCAGGGGGTTGCCGGCCAGTGCCACACCATGACCCGCAATCGCTGCTTGGAGCATGTTAATGTAAGTGTTCATCACCACGCCGCTGGATTCCGGCGGTGGAGAGATTCGGGTTTTGCGGAACCAATTCGGCCAGCGCGCGCCGGGACGGTAAATGCCCGAAAGATGAAGCAGATTCTCTTTCAGCAAGTCTTCGGCTGAATTCAGTCCGGTACGGGCCTGATACTTCGGACTCACCACCGGGAATACGCGCTCGCGCAGCAATGGTGTGACCTTTTCCCAGGGCGGCGGTGTTTTCGAATAGCGGATCGCCACATCGATGCCTTCTCCCGGCAGGTCCAGTTTCCTGTCGGAGACCACGAGGTTCAATTCGATATCCGGATAGTGATTGCTGAAGTCCACCAGCCGCGGCATCAGCCAGTATGTGGCGAAAGCTGATGTGGTGGTGACGGTCAGGCGGCTTCCCCCTGCCTGCAGCGCTGCATTCTGCATAGCGGAAGCAATCTGGTGCAGCGCCGGCGAGACTTCGGCTTCCAGGGCGCGCCCTGCTTGGGTCAGGGTCACTGTGCGGTGGTCCCTGTGAAACAGCCTGACGCCCAGAGTGTCCTCCAAATCTGCAATCTGGCGGCTGACTGATACACGGGTGACCCCAAGCTCCTCTGCCGCGCGCGTAAAGTTCGCATTTCGGGATGCCGCTTCGAAGGTAATCAGATGCGGCAGTTTAGTAAGGGTTTTGCGCAGATTTGCCATAACGCTGCAGTTAACATATCGGTCCGGATTTTGGAACTTCACAGGATACGGATTCTCACCAACCATAAGCGCAACGGTCGGGTTCATAAGACCTGCACTTCTATGACAAGTTGGGAGGATGACATGAAACACTTAGTAAAAACGGCTGTTCCCGCAGTTTTGGCACTCACCTTGGCCTTGCCGGTTTCGGCCGGAAGCATGCCGGGAAAGGGCGTAACCGTTTCCCCGATCAAAGGCTCACCTGCAAACGCCTGGTTTCAGCACATGGTGGTGCAGCTGGGGCTGGAGGCCCTGGGCTACGAGGTTGAAGAAACGCTCGAAGCGGACTTCCCTGCCGTGCATCTTGCCGTGGCTTCGGGCGATGCCGACTACACCTTCAACCATTGGAAACCGCTGCATAACGGCTTCTTCGACAAGTCCGGCGGCGAGAGCGTCATGACCCGGGTGAATGCAGCCATCACAGGTGCGGGCCAAGGGTATTACATCGACAAGAAAACCGCCGATGCACATGGGATCACCGATATCGGGCAATTGTCTGATCCGGCTGTGGCAGCGGTTTTTGACAGCGACGGCGACGGCCGGGCGAACCTGTCCGGCTGCAACCCGGGCTGGGGCTGCGAGCTGGCCATCGAAACCCATCTGGACGACTACAAGCTGCGGGAAGCGGTGCAACATGATCAAGGCAGCTACTTTGCCATCATGGCCGACACCATCACCCGCTACAACGAAGGCGGAGCGATCCTGTATTACACCTGGACCCCGAACTGGATCAGCGATGTTCTGGTTCCTGGCACGGATGTTGTGCAGATCGGGGTGCCCTCGGACAGCGGGTTCGAAGCCGGGTTTGCGGTGAACGACGTCTACATCGTGGCCAATAACGGCTTCCTCGAAGACAACCCGGCCGCCGCCAAGTTCTTTGAGCTGGTCGATATCCCGATTTCGGCCGTCAACGCAGCCCAGGTGAAGCTGCGCGACGGGGAGAACACACAGGAAGACTTCCGCCGTCATGCCGAAGACTGGGTGTCTGCCAATCAAGCCCAGTTCGACACTTGGGTGGCAGCGGCCGCAAATGCCAACTGAACCCTCCCCAAAGGTTGGCGGGCGCGGCTTAGGCTGCGCCCAATTTTTCCGGAAAGGACTGCGCCATGAGTGAAGCGCAAATCGAGTGCCGCGACCTGTGGAAGATCTACGGGCGCAGGTCGGACGAAGCCATGCGGGCGGTGCTGTCCGAGGGGCTGAGCAAAGAAGAGGTGCGCGACAGGTTCGACTGCGTCCTGGGCGTGCGCGACGCCAGTTTCAGCGTCAATAAAGGCGAAATCTTCTGCATCATGGGCCTGTCGGGCTCGGGCAAGTCGACCTTGGTGCGCCATGTGAACCGGCTGATCGAACCGACAGCGGGCGAGATCCATGTCGCGGGCCAGCGGGTGGATACCATGAACGAGGCCGAGCTGCGCCAGCTGCGGGCTGAGACCATCGGCATGGTATTCCAGCATATGGCGCTGTGGCCGCACCGGACGCTGGGCGACAACGTCGGTTTCGGGCTGGAGGTGCGCGGCATCTCACCGGACCAAAGGCGCGAGGCGTCGGTCCGGGCCTTGGAAGCGATGGATCTGGGCGGCTGGATCGACCATTACCCGGACCAGCTGTCGGGCGGGATGCAGCAGCGTGTCGGCCTGGCCCGCGCGCTTGCGGCGGATCCGGAAATCCTGCTGATGGATGAACCGTTTTCGGCGCTGGATCCGCTGATCCGGCGGCAGCTGCAGGACCAGTTCCTGAACCTCTCGGCCCATATGGACAAGACCACCCTGTTCATTACCCATGACCTGGACGAGGCCATCCGCATGGGCGATCACATCGCGATCATGAACGATGGCGAGATTGTTCAGATCGGCACGCCCGAGGAGATCGTGACCAACCCCAAGGACGGCTACGTCGCCGAGTTTGTCAAAGGCATCAGCCGGGTTGCCCTGGTGCGGGCGGAAACCATCATGGACAGACTGGATGGCCGCGAAGTCACCGCCAAGCAAGTCGGCCCTGGGGCAGAGCTGGGCGACATCATCGAACATTTCATGGAAGATCAGACCCCGGTCACGGTGATGAGCCCTGACGGGCCGGCCGTGGGGCAGATCACCATCAAGGCCGCGCTGACGGCCTTGCGCGGATAAGGAGGCTGTCATGGACATCTGGAATATCTTCGACACCGAATGGGTGCCCATCGGCGGCTGGGTGGAAACCGCACTGCAATGGGTGGTGGTCAACTTCCGCTTCATCTTCCAAGCCATCAAGGTGCCGTTCGACATTGTTCTGACCGGCCTGGAGGACGGGCTGACTCAGGCGCCGGACCTGCTGATCCTGACGCTGATCGTTCTGGTGGCCTGGCAGGCCGGCGGACGCAGGCTGGGCCTGATCTCGCTGGCCTGCATGACCGGCATCGGCCTGATGGGCGCTTGGGAAGAGAGCATGACGACGCTGTCGATCGTGCTGACCTGCGTGGTGTTCTGTTCGCTGATCGGCATCCCGCTGGGGGTGGTTGCGGCCAAGAACGACCGGTTCTGGATGGTGCTGCAGCCGGTTCTGGACCTGATGCAGACCATCCCCTCCTTCGTCTATCTGGTGCCGATCGTGATGCTGTTTTCCATCGGCAATGTTTCGGGCGTGATCGTGACCTTCATCTATGCGCTGCCGCCGGTGGTGCGGCTGACCAACCTGGGCATCCGCCAGGTGCGCGCAGACATGGTCGAGGCCGCGCGCGCATTCGGCGCCTCAAACCGGCAGACGCTGTACAAGGTTGAGCTGCCGCTGGCGATGCCGACCATCATGGCGGGCGTCAACCAGACCATCATGATGGCGCTGTCCATGGTGGTGGTGTCCTCGATGATCTCGGTCACCGGCCTGGGCCAGATGGTGCTCCGCGGCATCGGGCGCCTGGACATGGGGCTCGCCACCGTCGGCGGCCTGGGCATTGTCTTCCTGGCCATTGTGATTGACCGCACCTCGCAAAGCTTTGGCATCTCGGCCCGCGAGCGGGGCCACAGGAAATGGTACGAAACCGGCCCCGCCGGTGCCGTGCGTGCGTTGATAAAGAAAGATTGAGACATGACACAGCGGCCGAACATTCTGTTCATCCAGGTGGACCAGCTTACCGCCGGAGCATTGCGCGCATACGGTGACAAGATCTGCCATTCCCCGGCATTGGATGCCCTGGCAGACAATGGCGTGGTGTTCGAGAACGCCTATTGCAACTTTCCGCTTTGCGCCCCGTCGCGGTTTTCCATGGCCACCGGGCAGCTTTGCTCCAATGTCCGGGCCTATGACAACGCGGCGGAGTTCTCAGCGGAGATCCCCACCTATGCGCATTACCTGCGGGCGGCCGGCTATCAGACCGCCTTGTCCGGCAAGATGCATTTCATCGGCCCGGACCAGTTCCACGGGTTTGAGAAGCGCCTGACAGCAGACCTCTACCCCGGCGACTTTGCCTGGGTGCCGAACTGGGGCAACGAGGGCAAGCGCGACACCAACGACCCCCGCGCCGTGCGCATTGCCGGCATCTGCGAACGCTCAGTGCAGATCGACTACGACGAGGAGGTCACTTTCAAGGCGGTGCAGCATATCTATGACATGGCCCGCTCAGACGACGGCCGCCCGTTCTTCCTTCAGGTCTCCTATACCCACCCGCATGAACCCTACCTGTGCCGCAAGGAATTCTGGGATCTCTACGAGGGCAAGGACATCCCCATGCCGCGCGTCGGTGCCCTGCCCGAGCAAGAGCATGACCCGCATTCCGCGCGGCTGCTGAAGGACTTCGGCATGCTGGGGATCCAGTTCAGCGATGACGACGTGCGCCGCGCGATCCGCTCCTACTACGGCTCGATCAGCTATATCGACAGCCTTGTTACCCGGGTGCTGGATGCGCTGAAGGCAACCGGAGCAGACAAGAACACGGTTATCATCTTCACCTCCGACCACGGCGAAATGCTGGGGGAGCGGGGCATGTGGTTCAAGAAGCATTTTTTCGAGAAATCACTGCGGGTGCCGCTGATCATGACCGCCCCCTGGATCAAGCCCCAGCGGGTGCAGGAACTGGCGTCGCTGGTCGACCTGCTGCCGACCTTCAATGCCATCGCCGGAACCGAGGAACGCGACGCGCCCCTGGAAGGCATCGACCTGGCCACCCTGACCAGCCGCGGAGACCCCGCCCCCCAACGCGCTGTTTACGCCGAATACCTGGCCGAGGCGACACCGGTGCCGATCTTCATGATCCGCCGCGGGCCGTACAAGTTCATCTCCTCTTCACACGACGGAGAAATGCTTTTCGACCTCAGCTCGGACCCGGATGAGCGCAACAACCTTGTGCTTGATGAAGCCCATCAGGAGGTGGCAGCGCGCTTCCGCGAAGAGGTTGCACAGAAATGGGACGCAGCAGCGCTGACCCGGGACATCATCCTCAGCCAGAAGCGCAGGGCCATCGTCCGCGAAGCCATGGGGCAAGGCGAAAAGCAACGCTGGAACCATGGTGAAAGCGGCACCGACCAGGTCATCTGGTACCGCGGCGAACAGGGTTACAACGAGTGGGCCTTCGACTATATTTGACCGCCGGGAGGCTGGCGGCGGTATCGTGATGCTGACGTCAGCCTTCATAAGCCCGGCTGCCGATCTCCGGGAGCCGTGAACGATCTGGCTTGAGACCGCCCCTTGCGGCCTTTCAGCAGTCCACTCCGGCAGTGCAGCGCAGCCTGCGCGTTGCGAGCGGTCCAGGGTCCGTCCCAGCCCACGCATTTTGCGTGGTTGGACAGTCTGGGAACTGCCTGAAGAATTGAACAGCTGACTTACAGCACAAGGCGCAGAGCCCCCCCGGAATTCAGTTACTCATCCTTGACCAAGGTCATGTCTCTGGATGCGGGAGCGGGAGTAGTCTCAAGTTATGATGACAGCCAGGCAGCCTGAGTTCGACGTGATCAGATTTGATCCGGCACGGACATTACCTGAGGCCTTCTTCCAGAGAGCGGCCCGCAATCCGGGTGCTGTCGGCTACTCTGAATTCCGCGAAAATCAGTGGGTGGATTTCACCTGGCAAGACGTTGC
>JBFOLS010000732.1:0-2600 GCA_040830225.1 Leisingera sp. | reverse complement strand
GACGCTGATCGTCTTCCCCACCTTCCTGGCCGGCAGGCTGTCGGCCGCCCGGCAGATCGTTATCGGCAAGCTAAAGCGCCGCGAGTCAGAGCTGGAGGCAGTCTCGCGCCGGCTTGAAATCGCAGTTAAAACTTCACGTGTCGGCATCTGGGAATGCAGCGCAGGAAACCAGCAGGTGAGCTGGGACAGCCGGATGCACGAGCTTTACGGCGTGCCAAGGGAAAACGGTCCGCTGGCCGGAGACGCCTGGCTCGGCATGCTGCATCCGCAAGACCGCGGGCGGGTCGACGAAGCGCTGAAGGCCGCTGAGGAGGGTAAGGAGAATTTCGCGTCCGAATTCCGGATCATTCTGGAGGATGGCATGGTCAAACATATCCGGGCTTTGGCGAGCCCTTTCACGGATGCGCAAGGCCGCGATTGGATGATCGGCGTTAACTGGAACGTGTCTGAGGATGTCCATCTGCGCGAAGAACTGATCCGCGCGAACCAGAAACTGTCAGAGCGCAACAAGGAACTGAAACAGGGCAAGCATGCTCTCGAGCAGGCGCATTCCGAGCTGCAGAAACAGCAGGAGGAGCTTCACCGTCTGTCACTGGTGGCCAAGCATGCCTCCGACAGTATCATCCTGACCGATGCTCAAAGGCGGATTCTCTGGGTCAACGAGGCCTTCACCCGCGCCACGGGCTATTCCGGCAGCGAAGCAATTGGCCAAACGCCCTCTGACTTGCTGGACGGGCCTAAAACAGATCTCAGCATAATCAGGGAAATGAACCGCCACAAAGACAGCGGCGCCCGCTACCACAACGAAGTGCTCAACTACACCAAGTCGGGGGATGAGGTCTGGTTCGACACCAATATCGTGCCGGTGACCGGGTCCGATGGCCAAGTTGACCTGATCATCGGCATCGAACGCGACATCACCCGCAGCAAGCAGCGCGAGCGCGAACTGGCCGAAGCCAAACAGGCCGCGGAAATGGCCGACCGTGCCAAATCGGAATTCCTGGCCAACATGAGTCATGAAATCCGCACGCCCATGAACGGCATTATCGGTATGGCGGATCTGCTGGCTGAGGCAGTGCTTCCTCAGGACGAGCAGCAGAATGTGGAGACCATCCGCACCTCCGCCCAAGCGCTGCTGAAAATCATCAACGACATTCTCGACCTGTCCCGGCTGGAGGCTGGGAAGTTCTCCATTTCAGAAGAGGATTTCGACCCGCGTGACTGCGTGAGCGCGGCCGCCGGTCTGTTCCGGCCCAAGGCTTTGGACAAAGGGCTGTCGCTGAAGGTCAGCTTTGCCGACGGCCTGCCTGCCCAGATGCACGGCGACGACGGGCGGCTGCGGCAGATTCTGGTCAACCTGATCGGCAACGCGGTCAAGTTCACAGCGGAGGGGCAGATTTCGGTTCGCGTGGCACATGCCGCAAATGACCCCTACCGGCTGGTGATTGAAGTCGAGGATAGCGGCATCGGGATTTCTGAGACCCAAAGCCGCCACATCTTCGACCGCTTCACCCAGGCTGATGCGGCCACCACCAAGGCCTTTGGCGGCACCGGGCTCGGGCTCACGATTTCCAGCCTGCTGGCAAAACGGATGGACGGCGGTATTTCAGTAGAGTCGGAACTCGGCCAAGGCTCCTGCTTCCGGCTGGAAGTGCAGATGGCGCCCGCCCGGCAGGCGGCAAGCCGGGCCGCCGCGCTGCCGCTGGACCCCGCACTGCCGTTAGGCTCCTGCCGGGTTCTGCTGGCGGAAGACAACCAGACCAACCGGCTGCTGATCCGCAAGTTTCTCCGGGATCAGCCGGTGGAACTTTCCGAAGCCGCCAATGGCCGCGAGGCCGTCGCAATGAGCAAGGACCTGCAGCCGGATATCATCCTGATGGACATGTCGATGCCGGAATTGGATGGGCTTGCGGCCACACGTGAAATCCGCCGCCTGCCAGGTCCGCAGCCAGTCATCGTTGCACTCACAGCCAATGCGTTTTCCAGCGACCGGCAGGCCTGCCTGGATGCGGGCATGGATTTTTTCCTGGCCAAACCGGTGAAAAAGGCGGTGCTGCTGAACACGCTAGCAGCTGTTCTGGCAGACACAGCGCACGCTGAGCAGCAGCCGA
The DNA here is from genome assembly GCA_040830225.1 of Leisingera sp. Classification (GTDB taxonomy): domain Bacteria; phylum Pseudomonadota; class Alphaproteobacteria; order Rhodobacterales; family Rhodobacteraceae; genus Leisingera. The sequence goes on along the minus strand of JBFOLS010000732.1, from coordinate 489 downwards.
GGGCCAGTGCCTGAGCCTGGCTAGCCGGCCCTGCGGGGCCCGGAACGACCGGCATGAAATCCGCGTTACACCGCCGTGCCGATCAACGCCACTCCGCCAGCCATCATCAATGCTGAGCCCAGGCGGCGCACCCAGTAGCCCTCCTTGAGGAAGACAAAACCGATCAAAGCCGCAAAGATCACCGAAGTTTCCCGCAGCGCCGAGACCGCCCCCAGCGGCGCAAAGTTCTTGGCATAGAGCACCAGCCCGTAGGCAATCATTGACACCAGCCCGCCGGCAATGCCCAGCGCCCAGGTCCGTTTCGGCAAGGCCGCCAGGGCCTCCCGCTTGCGGACTGCAATGAAGCCTGCGATGAAGATGTGCAGGAACGCCCCCCAAGCCCAATAACTGAGGGTGTTCCCGGACAGGCGGACCCCCATGCCGTCGACGAGAGAATAAATCGAGATAAAGAAGCCGGTCCCTGCGGCAAAACCCAAGGCAGCTCGCCCG
>JBFOLS010000731.1:0-8356 GCA_040830225.1 Leisingera sp. | reverse complement strand
GGTGATCCATTCAGCCGGCTGGCTGGAAGGCGGACTGTCGGTGTCTTACGAAAAACTCATCACCGATGCCGAAGTGCTGAACATGATTGCCGAGCTTTGTGCAGGCGCCCAAGCCGGAACGGACGAAATCGGCTTTGAAACCGCGCTGAAGGAAGTCGAGCCCAGCGGCCATTTCTTTGCCTCCAGTCAGACCATGGCGCGCTACAACACCGAGTTTTATGAACCGGTGGTGCATGACTACGCAAACTTCGGAACCTGGACCGAGCGCGGCGCCCTGGATGCCAACCAGCGTGCCACCCAGGTCTGGAAGGAAATCCTGTCCCATGATAACCGGCCCAAGATCGACGACACCCGCGTTGAAGCTCTGAAGTCCTTCATCGCCAAACGCACCGCGGAAGGCGGCGCCCCACCGGAGAGCTGAGATGGCCAAACGCGCAGGCTCTGTACTGCACCGGGACAACCCCGAGAAGGAGCCGCTGGCAGGCCATATCAAAGTCACGCCTGAAGACTGGCTGAACGTTGCCCGCGACCTTCTGATCAGCGACGGCGTGGGCGAGGTCAAGGTGCTGGCCATCGGCGAGCGCCTCGGTGTTTCCCGCTCCAGCTTCTATTGGTACTTCAAAAGCCGCAAGCACCTGCTGGAGGCACTGCTGGACGATTGGGAGGCGCGCAACACAGGGCCCATCCTCACCCACTGCCAGCTGCCGGCCGGTAATATTTCCGAGGCCGTCTGCAACTTCTTCCGCTGCTTCATCGATCCGGAACTGTTCGACAACCGCCTTGATTTTGCAGTGCGCGAATGGTCGCGGCGCGACGGCAACGTGCGGCAAAGGATTGACGCGGCAGACGCGCTGCGGCTGCAGGCGGTGACCGCGATGTTCGAAAACCACGGCTATCCGCCCTATGAGGCCGATGCCCGGGCGCGGATCCTCTATTTCATGCAATGCGGCTACCACGCGTTGGAAGTGCGGGAACCGATGGAAGCCCGCACCGCCCGTCTGGAAGGCTATCTTCTGGGGTTTACCGGCGTGGAACCCGACCCGGAAGCCGTGAAGGCTGCCCGGGCCTTTGCGGAAAAGAATATGGACAGCTGATTCCGCATCGTTCGCCGTTGCGGAGGGAGCGAGGGGCCCGCCCCTCGCGCTCCCAGGAGTATTTTGGGCAAGATGAAGAGCCAGGGAGCTGGAAGGCGCCCAGGCGCTTGTTTTACAGCAGGTCGAACAGGCGCCCAGGCAAATTACCCTGGCGCGGCAGCCCAAGTGCCCGCATCACGGCAAACATCATTGCCTGGTTGGAGGTGACCACTGGCTTGCCAAGCGCTGCCTCGATCCGGTCAACCGCCTCGACCGAGCGCATGTCGGTGCAGCTGAGCACGATGGCCTGCGCCTTCGGGTGGTCGGCCTGGCAGGCCAGATCAAAAACCTCGTCCGGGGTGAGTTCTCCTTGTCCGTAATTACCCAGCTCGCGGCCCACATCCGCGCAATTCACTGTCGCAATCTGGTTTTGTGCCAAGAAGTCCATCGCCTGTGTGTTTATCTCACCCAGGTAGGGCGAAGAAAATCCCACTTTGGTTGCCCCTAGCACCTTAATCGCCGCTACCAGCGCGCCTGCGGCGGTAAAGGATAGCGCCCCGGAGCCTGCCTTGATGTCCTTTGCCAGTTGCTCATCAAAACCCGGCCCGTGGGTCAGCGTCGCCGAGGTGCAGCCGTAGAGCACCACGTCAGGGCGCACGCCTGAGATCATCCTGAGGTCATGGCTGATATCGGACGCCCCCAGCCCTGCCATCTGGTCGGAGCCGGGGATCTCATCCACGTCATAGCCGCCCATGCGCTGGAAATGCACCGTGGTGCCGGGACAGCGCATCAGCATCATGTCCGGTTCCAGGTTGGTGTTGGTGAACGGCACTAGAACACCGATCTTGGCGCGGGTGCGGGTCTCGTGGGTCATTTCAGCACTCCTTTGAGCACCATCAGGGCGCGGTCCATCACGTCCTGGCTGCAAATGGTGGCGCGCAGACAGTCATTGAGGCCATAGCCGCCCATGCCGCGCATCAGCAGCTTTTCCACCCGCAGCGCAGTATCTGCCGCCAGAGCCTGTTCAGGTGAGGCAAAGCGCATCAGCACAAAGTTGGTATGGCTATGCGGCACCTCAAGTCCCAGCGCGCGGCAACCCTCGGCAAAGCCGTCGCGGATGGCGGCGATCTTGGCGACCACATCCTGCATATGCGCTTGGTCCCGCATCGCCGCTGCCGCCATGGCCTGCGACGGGATAGAAATGTTGTTAGGGTTCAGCAACTTGCGAACTTCACCCGCAATTTCCGGTGGGAAATAGCCCCAGCCGGCCCGCGCGCCCGCGAGCCCATAAGCCTTGGACAAGGTACGCATCACGACCGTGTCGCCGCGCTCAACAAGCGCAAAAATTTCGGCAGGGTCGTTGTCCGCGTCGGCAAATTCGGCATAGGCTTGGTCGACCACCAGCAGCACATCCGCAGGCAGCCCCTCGAGCAGGCGCAGGATCTCACCGTTGGGGATCAGCGTGCCGGTGGGATTGCCCGGGTTGCAGACAAAGACAATCCGAGTCTCCGGTGTCACGGCAGCGAGGATATCATCCACAGATACCGTCAGCTCCAGCTCGCGCGCCTTGACGTAATCCGCCTGTACCTGGGCCGAAGCGGACGAGACAAAGGCATAGCCGTAATCAGTCCCCAGCACCCGGTCGCCCGGGCCGGCAAAGGCGCGGATCAGGCAGCCGATCAGCTCCATCGAGCCTGCGCCGCACAGGATCTTGGCCGGGTCCAGGCCGTGCAACTCGGCCACTGCCGCGCGCAAGTCAGGCCACTCCGGGTCCGGATAGAGCGGCATCTGCTCCAGCACCGCTTTGCCCGCCGCAATCGCGGCGGGGCTGGCGGCAAAGGCGCTTTCGTTCTGGGCGAGGGAAATGACCCCCTCGCCGCCTAAGTCAGCCAGCGCATAAGGCGCCATGGCGGCAACATGGGGAACCGCGCGGATCATTTGGAACCTCCATAGGCGCTTGCGCCTTCCTCAGTCACCAACCCACACTTCAGGTCCAGTGCCAGGGCATCCGGATCGCGTTCCGCCGGGTCGCCAAAGCCGCCGCCGCCGGGGGTTTCAAAGATCAGGTAGTCGCCTGCCTCCACCCGCAACTCGCCTTTGCCGGGGATGTCCTGCTCGCCGTCGCGGAAGCGGATGCGGCCCGGGGCTCCGGGTTGCCCGCCCATCCGGCCAAGCGCCGGGAACTTCAGACGCTCTACTGAGAGGAACACAATGAAAGGCGCGTCGTTGGAGGCGGTCATCTCGATCCGCTGGCCCAGACCGCCGCGGTATTTGCCGGCACCGCCGGAGTCGGGCCGCAGCTCGCGCCGCCACATGACAACCGGGGCCACCGCCTCGGTGATCTCCACCTGGCTACCGTAAACGCCCGAGGGGTAGGCCGTCGCCGACAGCCCGTCCGCATAAGGCCGGGCGCCGGTGCCGCCGTTGTGAACCGGCTCGATGGCAAATTCGCGGCCGCCGTCGCGGGCCACTTCCGGCGCGTGGCGCATGGGCAAGTCGAACATGCAGCTGGCACCCTCGGCCGGCACCTGATCCGGCAGCGCCTGATGCAGGCAGCCCAGCACCAGATCCGGCGTCACCTGCCCCAGCGTGTGGCGCATCGCCACCGGCACCGGACGCTGAGCGTTCAGGATGCAGCCCTTGGGGCCGTCCACGGTGAACAGCTCCAAACTACCGGCATTGTTCGGGATATCCGGGCCCACGATGCAGCGCAGCGCAAACACCGTATAGGCGGTGGCATAGTTCAAGGGCACGTTGATGCCTTTGCGCGAACAGCCCGAAGTGCCGGTGAAATCCACATGCATACCGTCCTTGGTGACGGTCAGCGTCGCGTGCAGTTCCAGCTCGTTCTCGTAGCCATCCATTTTCAGGACGTTCTTGTAGACCCCCTCGGGCACCTCGGCGATGGCCTCCAGCGTGCCACGGCGGGAGGTGTCGATGATGTAGGCCCCCAATGCGTCCAGATCGTCGATGCGGAACTCCTCCATCATGTCCACCAGCCGCGTCACCCCTGCCTCGCAGCAGGCAATCAGCGCATAGACGTCGCCCTCATTGGCAATCGGCTCGCGGGAGTTGGCGCGAATGATGTCCATCAGCAGTGCGTTGGGCTCGCCTTCCTCAACCAGCTTGCAGGGCGGGATCAGCAGGCCCTCGTCATAGATATCGGAACCTTCCGGCCCCATACCAAGGCCGCCCAGATCCACCAGATGCGAGGTGCAAGCGGTGAAACCAACCACCTTGCCGTCCTTGAACGCGGGCATCATCAGCAGGAAGTCGTTCAGATGCCCAGAAGCCAGCCAGGGGTCGTTGGTCATGTAGATATCCCCGGGCTTCATATTCTGCACCGGGAAGCGCTCGCGCAGATGCATTACCGCCTCGGCCATGGTGTTAATGTGGCCGGGGGTGCCGGTTACGGCCTGGGCCAGCATCCGGCCCTGCACATCAAAGATACCCGCCGAAATATCGCCGCATTCGCGCACGATGGGCGAGAAGGCGGCACGGATTAGAGTTTGCCCCTGTTCCTCGACCACCGCCAGCAGGCGGTTCCACATGACTTGAAGGCGGGCCGGCGAGAGAGCCTGTGAAAGATCGGCAGCCATTATGCGCCTCCTTTCTGGTCGTCTTTCTGATCCTGGATCAGGACGAGGTTACCAATTGCATCCACATGGGCGGAGAAATCCGCCGACACCAGCGTGGTGGTTTGCGGTTCGGTGATCAGAGCGGGGCCGCAAACGCGGTCGCCGGGTTTCAGGCTGTCGCGCGGCACAAAGGCCGCCTGTTTCGTTGTGCCATCGACGTCACATGTGATCGGGCGGAAGGATTCGGCCCAGATGTTCTTCAGCTCCGGTGTCTCAGGCACAGCTGCCGCCTCGGCATCCGGCGTTGCCACCCGCACCGCCCAATTCAGGATTTCGATCTTCATGCCCGGCACGGGGCGCGAGAACTGCTTGGCATATTCTGTTTCAAACGCTGCGGTCAGGGGACCGAGGTCCTCTGCCGTCAGATCGCGGTCCGGCAGGGTGATCTCGATCTCATGCCCCTGCCCGTTGTAGCGCATAAATGCGGTGCGCTGGACCTCGGTCGGAGCATCGCCCGCGCCCTGCGCCACCACCGATTTCGCCTCATCGATCATCTGGGCGAACAAGCCGTTGATGCCTGCCATGTCCATGGTTTCCAACAGCGAATAGCGCGAGCGCACAATCTCAAACGAGACCGGTGCAAACAGGAAACCGACAGCCGAGCCGACCCCCGGATTCGGCGGGATCACGATGCGCGAAACCCCAGCGGAGCGCGCCACCCGGCTGGCATGCAGCGGGCCGTTGCCGCCGAAGGCAATCATGGTGCGCGGGCCCAGATCCTTGCCGGATTCCACCGCGTGCATGCGCCCGGCGCTGGCCATGCTCTCGTCGACAATGCGGCTGACACCATCAGCGGAGCCAACGCCGTCCAGCTCCAGCCGGGAGCCGATCACCCGGGCCAAAGCCTCTTTCGACGCCTCCGGGTCGATCTTGATATGCCCCTCTGCAAAGGTGTCGGGCACGATGTAGCCCAGCGTGATGTCGCTGTCGGTCACGGTCGGCTCGGTGCCGCCGCGGCCGAATGCCACCGGGCCGGGTTCGGAACCGGCTGATTTCGGCCCCACGGTCAGGCGCCCCAGCCGGTCCACCCCGGCGATGGAGCCGCCGCCGGCGCCGATTTCGATCATCTCGATCACCGGGATCCGCACCGGCATACCGGAGCCCTTGATGAACCGAGCCGCGCGGGCGATTTCGAACTGGCGCGAGGTCTGCGGGCGGGCGTTGTCTATCAGGCACAGCTTGGCGGTGGTGCCGCCAACGTCAAAAGACAGCACCTGGTCCAGCCCGGCCCGCGCTGCAATGCGCGCGGCCAGGATGGCACCGCCCGCGGGACCGCTCTCAACCAGGCGGATCGGGAACCGCCCCGCGGTCTGGATGGTGCACATGCCGCCGCCGGCCGTCATCATCAGGATTGGGCAGGTCACGCCTTCCGCCGCAAAGCGTTCAGCAAAGCGCGCCAGATAGGTCTCCATCAGCGGCTGAATATAGGCATTCGCCACTGTGGTGCAGAGCCGGTCGAACTCCCGTGCCTCGGGGCTGACTTCCGATGAAATCGACACCGTTAGATTCGGACGGCGCTCGGCCAGAGTATCGCGCAGCCAGCGCTCATGATCCGGGTTGGCATAGGAGTGCATCAGGCAGATCGCCACCGCCTCGGCGCCGCAGGCATCAAGTTCGGAAATCAGCGCCTCCACCGCGCTGTCTTCCATGCCGATCAGCACCTCGCCCTCTGCCGACATACGCTCCCGGATCGTCAGCGAGCGTTCGCGCGGCACCAGCAGGTCCGGCTTTTCCAGGTTGATGTCATACTGCGAATAGCGCCGCTCATAGGCGATCTCCAGAATGTCTCGGAACCCCTCGGTCGTGACCGTCGCCACCGTGGCCCCGCGCCGCTCGATCAGCGCGTTGGTGGCCAGAGTGGTACCGTGAATGAAACCGGTCACCTCGCCCAGAGACCTCCCGGATTGCGCCATCACCCGCGCCGCGCCTTCCATCGCGCCGTCTGCCGGGTTCTGATGAGTGGTCAGGGTCTTGGTCGAGGCCAGAATAGTGTATTCACCCGCCACCAGCACGGTGTCGGTAAAGGTGCCGCCAATATCAATGGCAAGGCGCAGCGCATGTGATGCTGTCATCTATCATTCCAAAGTCTGTCGTTGAGGATCTACCAAGTGCCCGTCAAAGGGCGGCAGCCTCAGACAGTGACCAGGTTGCACCCTGTGGCGCGGCGGTCCATGCGTTTGGGAATGAATGTATGTTTCATGCCGGTATCCTGCGGTCCCGTCATCTGGACAGCTTTGCGGATAGCGACATGAGAACTGCCTGGAAACGGCATCAATACGGTGCCCTGCGACTCCACCAAGTGCTCCGGCCGGGTCTTGCACCTGGCCGGAAGACACTAAGTACTTACCCGGTTTTTCTTATCCGAAATGCAGGGTTTTGACTTCCTGATAGTCCTCGAGCCCCAGCATGCCCCCTTCACGGCCGTTACCCGACTGCTTGTAGCCGCCAAAGGGCGAGCCATAATTGAAGCCGCCGCCGTTGATATGCACCGCACCTGCACGTAGGCGTGCGGCCACCCGCTCGGCCCGCTCCGGGTCACCAGTCTGCAGATAGGCCGCAAGACCATAGGGCGTGTCATTGGCGATGCGGATGGCGTCTTCCTCGTCGTCAAACGGGATGATCACCAGCACCGGTCCAAAAATCTCCTGCTGGGCAACCGCCATCTCATTGGTGACATCAGCAAAGACAGTCGGGCGCACATACCAGCCCTTGTCCAGCCCCTCAGGCCGGCCCGGCCCGCCGGCCAGAACCGTGGCGCCTTCGTCGATGCCCTTCTGGATCATGGTCTGCACCCGGTCGAACTGGATGCGGTCAAACATCGGGCCGATGTGATCGCCTTCCTGTGAAGGAACACCCACGGCCTGGCTCTCAGCCGCAGCCTTGGCAATCTCCAGCACTTGATCATAGCAGCTGCGCTCCACCAGCATCCGGGTCGGCGCATCGCAGCTCTGGCCAGTGTTGTACATGCATTCCAGCACCGAGTTAGTGACCTTCTCCTGCAGATCTGCATCAGCAAAAACCAGGTTCGGGGACTTGCCGCCAAGCTCCAGCGTCACCCGCTTTACGGTGTCCGCAGAGTCCTTGGAGACCGCAATGCCAGCGCGGGTCGAGCCGGTGAAGGACATCATGTCCACGTCAGGATGCCGCGACAGACCCGCGCCAACGGTTGGCCCGTCGCCATGGATCAGGTTAAAGACGCCCGCCGGATATCCCGCGTCATGGATCATCTGCGCATAAACCGCCGCGGATACCGGCGTGTGCTCGGACGGTTTCAGCACGCAGGTCGAGCCGGTCGCCAGCGCCGGCAGCACCTTCAGCGCGATCTGGTTCACCGGCCAGTTCCAAGGTGTGATCAGCCCGCATACCCCGATCGGCTCGCGTACCAGAACATCGCCGTTGGAGAGGGTCTCGCGCAACTCCTGCGTTTTCAGCGCCTCCAGAATTCCCTCCAGATGCCCGATCCCCGAATCGGCCTGGGCGTCGCGCGCCATGGAAATCGGCGCCCCCATCTCGGAACTCATCGCCTGGGCCAGTTCTTCACGGCGCTCGCTGGTGATTTCCAGCAGCTTCTCCAGCAGCGCAATCCGTTCCTCGCGCGAGGTCTGCGAAAAGCGCTCGAACGCGCCCTTGGCCGCGGCCACGGCT
>JBFOLS010000730.1:0-5682 GCA_040830225.1 Leisingera sp. | reverse complement strand
GCCGACCCAATGGTGCCATTCCGTGCGCTGCATGCGGGCAAGGGCAAGGCTGCACGGGCAGAGCCCGTGGCAGCGCTGTACGAGCAGGGCCGGGTCAAACATCTGCCGGGGCTGGGGGACCTGGAAGATCAGATGTGTCAGATGACGCCGCAAGGTTACCAGGGGCAGGGTTCGCCCGACCGGCTGGACGCATTGGTCTGGGCCTTGCACGAGCTGATCATTGCTCCGGCAGCCCGCCACCGGATGCCGCAAGTGCGGGTTCTGTGAGGCTGTCCAGCAGCCTTGCTCGAGGCTGTAGGAAACTCTTCTGAAACAGCTGAACCGCCTGCCGTCCGGCAGGCGGTTTTTGTTTTAATACAAGCTATTGCGGCGGGGTGTTGCGCCCAGAGCGTACGCCCCCCTCGGCAAATCTTCAGGCCTTTCTGTCACTAATCATCCTCAGCAAAGGCGCATCGGCCATCACGGTCCGGCAGCGCCGGATTTATTCGAACAAGGAGCGGACCATGGTCTTTAACCTGCTGCGGCGCAACAAGCCCGCCCCCCCGGAGACTTCTCTGGAGCAGAAAGCCAGCCAGACCGCCCGTGTGGTCTCCTGGCATGGTGCCGGCCGCGTCGCCTGGAGCCCGCGCGACTGTGTTTCGCTGACCCGCAGCGGTTTTGCCGGTAATCCGGTCGGCCATCGGGTGGTCCGCCTGATTGCCGAAGCCGCCGCCGCGGTGCCGCTGGTGATACAAGACAGCCGCCAGCGCTTTGACAGCCATCCTTGGCTGGCGCTGCTGCAGCGCCCTAACCCGGCGCAGGGTCAGGCAGAGCTGCTGGAGGCGCTCTATGGCCATTTGCTGCTGTCGGGCAATGCCTATGTCGAGGCTGTTGCCTCTGACACAGGCGCTCCAACTGAATTGCATGTGCTGCGCTCTGACCGGATGAGCGTGGTGCCTGGGCCGGATGGCTGGCCTGCGGGGTTTGAATATGCCGTTGGCGGCCGCAAGCACCGCTTTGCCGTTGACGGTGCCCAATCCCCGATCTGCCATATCAAGATTTTCCACCCGCAGGATGATCACTATGGCCTGTCGCCGCTGCAATCGGCCGCGATGGCGATCGATGTTCATAACGCCGCCTCCCGCTGGTCCAAGGCGCTGCTGGACAATGCCGCACGCCCCTCCGGCGCGCTGGTTTGGAAAGGATCAGACGGTCACGGGCGCATGTCCGAGGAACAATTCCGCATCTTAAGTGACGAGATTCAATCAAATTTCCAAGGCGCCAAGAACGCAGGCCGTCCGATGGTCCTGGAAGGCGGGCTGGATTGGAAGCCAATGGGTTTCTCGCCCTCCGACATGGAATTCCAGAAAACCAAGGACACCGCCGCGCGCGAAATTGCGCTGGCCTTTGGCGTGCCGCCAATGCTGTTGGGCATTCCGGGCGATGCGACCTATGCCAACTACCAGGAGGCCAACCGCGCCTTCTACCGGCTGACGGTGCTTCCATTGGTGGCCAAGGTCTCGGCCGCGCTGACGGACTGGCTGACCGGCTGGACCGGCGAAGAACTGACCTTGAAGGCAGATCTCGATCAACTTCCAGCCTTGGCAGCCGAGCGCGAGGCGCAGTGGCGGCGGGTATCCTGCGCCGATTTCCTTACCTCCGCGGAAAAGCGGCAGCTGCTGGGGTTGCCTGCAGAAGCACCGGCAGCCCCGGAACCGGAGGATGGACAGGATGACTGAGCACCCGATGCACGCCTTTGACTGTTCGCCGGGATTGCGCCTCTCCGCCCATGAGCGGGTCGCCCAGATCCAGCATGAGGCGGTGAACCGCAGGCTCGACAGGATCGAACAGATGATGGAGCGGCTGGAGAAACGCCTTTGGCTCACCGTCTACGGCGTTGCCGCGGTAATCCTGGCGCAGGCCTTCCAGTCCTTCCTGACGGTTCAATTGCCGTAACAACAATAACTTGCGAGGCAGATATCATGCAGGGATCTCCCCAGCTTGAACATAAATTCGCGCGCTTCGGCGAGGACCTCTCGCTGAAGGATGCAACCGGGATCGAGGGCTATGCCAGCCTGTTCGGCCAGGCCGACCAGAGCGGCGATGTGGTCGAGCGCGGTGCCTATGCAGCGTCGCTGAAGGCGCTCAAGCTGCATGGCCGCACGGTCAAGATGCTGTGGCAGCACGACCCCGCCCAGCCGATCGGCGTCTGGGACGAGGTGCGCGAGGATAAGCGCGGGCTTTATGTGAAGGGCCGCATCCTTACTGCGACCCCTAAAGGCGCCGAAGCTGCCGCGCTGATCGAGGCAGGCGCCATTGATGGCCTCTCGATCGGCTACCGCACGGTGAAATCCAAGCGCAGCCAGGACGGCTGCCGCCATCTGACCCAGGTGGAGCTGTGGGAGGTGTCACTGGTCACCTTCCCGATGCTGCCCGCGGCCCGCGTGGCGGCCAAATCCGCGGCTCTCGAAGCCGAGGCTCTGCGCGCATTGGCTGACGGACTTCGGAAGATCACCAACCACCTCAAGGCAGGACAGACATCATGAGCAATCAAGACCTCCCGGCAAACACCGGGGATGCAGCGCCCCTGGCGCATGAAGTCAAGCAGGCAGTCTCAGGCTTTCTTCATGAATTCAAGGGGTTTCGGGACGACGTGCAATCAAGGTTGAAACAGGCAGAAGAGCGAGTGAACATGCTGGATCGTAAGACAATCTCTCAGAACCGCCCCCACTTGGCCGCAAGCCAGGACGCAGGCGCACCGCATCAGAAGGCATTCAACGCTTATCTGCGCAGCGGCGACGACGACGGCTTGCGCGGGCTGGAATTGGAGGGCAAGGCAATGTCCACGGCTGTCAACGGCGACGGCGGCTATCTGGTCGACCCGCAGACCGCGGAGACTGTGAAGTCGGTGCTGCAGTCCTCGGCTTCGATCCGCGCGGTGGCCTCGGTGGTGCATGTGGAGGCAACCTCCTATGACGTGCTGATCGACCACAGCGAAATGGGCGCCGGCTGGGCGACCGAGACTGATCCCGCGGCGGAGACCGCAACTGGCTCCATCGACCGCATCGCCATCCCGCTGCATGAGCTGAGCGCGCTGCCAAAGGCCTCGCAGCGGCTGCTGGATGACAGCGCCTTTGACATCGAAAGCTGGCTGGCCGGCCGCATCGCGGACAAATTCGCCCGCTCAGAGGCCGACGCCTTCATCAACGGTGACGGTGTCGATAAGCCCAAGGGCTTCCTGTTCCACCCGGTGGCAGAAAATGACAGCTGGAGCTGGGGCAGCCTCGGCTACAAGGCTTCGGGTGTGGACGGCGATGTCGGCAACGGCGATGCGATCATCGACATGGTCTATGCGCTGGGGGCGGAATACCGCGCCAACGCCACTTTCATCATGAACTCTAAGACCGCAGGAATGCTGAGGAAATTGAAGGACGCTGACGGCCGTTTCCTGTGGTCCGACGGCCTGGCTGCCGGGGGACCTGCGCGCCTGATGGGCTATCCGGTGCTGATCGCAGAGGACATGCCGGACCCTGCCTCCAACAGCTTTTCCATCGCCTTTGGCGACTTCCGTGCGGGCTACACTATTGCTGAGCGCCCGGATCTGCGGGTGCTACGCGATCCCTTCAGCGCCAAGCCGCATGTGCTATTCTATGCGACCAAGCGCGTTGGCGGTGATGTCAGCGACTTTGCCGCGATCAAGCTGATGAAATTCGGCCTGAGCTAAAGCTCAAGGCTGATGGCGGACCGGCAGCCCGGTCCGCCGGCAGGCACGCACCACCTTTTCTTCTGCCGTCTAGCTGCTCCCCCTCCGTCCGAGCGGCAGGAGACGGTGCGTGCCCGCCAAAACCCGGAATGGACAGCAGATCAGGGCCCGTACGGGGGACGCCCGCAGGAGTGAGATGATGATGCTGAGCGAAGTGACACCGGTGCCCGGGGCTGCCCTGCCTCTGGAGGAGTTCAAGGCGCATCTGCGCCTGGGAACCGGTTTTGGCGAGGACAGCCTGCAGGATGAAGTTCTGCTTGGTTTCCTGCGCGCGGCCTTGGCCGCGATCGAAGCAAGAACCGGCAAGGCGCTGATTGCCCGTGAGTTTTCCCTGGAGATCCGGCATTGGCGAGATCGCGCCCAGATGATCCTTCCTATTGCACCGGTGCAGACGGTGAGTGAAGTGGTTCTGAGCGATGCATCCGGCGGCGAGACGGTGCTGGACACTGCATTGTACCGGCTCGAAGGCGATAGCCACCGCCCGCGGCTGCGGCCTTCGGGGACTTTGCTGCCGGAGGTGCCTATGGGCGGTCTTTTGCGGATTTCCCTGCAGGCCGGTATGGCCGCGGAATGGGGCGGTTTGCCCGCTGATCTCGGGCAGGCGGTGATGCTTCTGGCGGCGCATTACTACGAGTACCGCGCTGACACCGGTCTGCACGGCGGCTGCATGCCTTTTGGCGTCACCAGTTTGATCGAACGCTACCGCAGCCTGCGGGTAACCCTGGGAGGCGTGTCGTGAAGAACCTCCCAAAGCTTTCCCGCCAGCTGCTGCTGGAAGACCCGCAGCGCGTTTCCGACGGTGCCGGAGGGTATACCGAAACCTGGGTGGCGCTTGGCACGCACTGGGCTGAGGTAAAGGCGCTTTCGGGCCGGGTAGCCGGTGACAGCCTGTCTTTGCAAAAATACCGGATTACCCTGCGGTCTTCTCCCAATGGCTTTGCGTCACGTCCGCGCCCTGATCAGCGTTTCCGGGAAGGAAACCGGCTCTACCGTATTGATGCGGTGGCAGAAACCGATCCGGGTGCCCGATACCTCACCTGCTTCGCGGTTGAGGAGGTGAGCGGATGACCTATGCCATCGCAGGCGGACTGCAGTCCGCCATCTACACCCATCTGACCACCGACGCAGGCCTCACGGCACTGGTGGGCAGTGCGATCTATGATGCCATCCCCGCCGGAACTCTGCCGCAGACCTATGTGGCGCTGGGAAGCGAGGAGGTGATGGACCGGTCCGACAAAACTGCGGGCGGCGCTGAGCACCGGTTTTTCATTAGTGTCACCACTGACACCGCCGGATTTGCCGAAGCCAAGGCTGCGGCCGCGGCGGTCTGCGACGCTCTGGTCGGCGCTTCGGTGCCGCTCACGCGGGGACAGTTGACCGGCCTCTGGTTCGACCGGGCCAAGGCTGAGCGCCTCAGCGGCGGCACCCGCCGGATCACTCTGCGCTTTAGGGCGCGCGTGGATGATGCCTGACCTCACGAACCTCACCAAACTCATTGAAATACTGGGAGAAACCCCATGACAGTTCAAAATGGCAAGGACCTTTTGGTCAAAGTGGACATGAACGGCGCGGGCCTGTTTGAAACCATTGCCGGCCTGCGTGCCACACGGATCAGCTTCAACGCCGAAAGCGTCGATGTGACCAGTCTCGAAAGCCAGGGCGGCTGGCGAGAGCTGCTGGCGTGCGCCGGCGTGCGCTCGGCCAATATCTCGGGCTCCGGCATCTTCCGTGACGAGGCAACTGATGAACGGGCGCGGCAATTGTTCTTTGACGGCCTCACGCCGGAGTTCCAGGTGATTATCCCCGATTTCGGTATCGTGCAGGGCGCCTTCCAGGTGACTGCGCTGGAATATGCAGGCAGCCACAATGGCGAGGCGACCTATGAACTTTCACTGGCCAGCGCCGGGGCCCTGAGCTTCACGGCGGTCTGATCCGATGCT
>JBFOLS010000729.1:0-10544 GCA_040830225.1 Leisingera sp. | reverse complement strand
GAGCGCCGAGGCCAGCGGCAAATACATCATCGAAAGCTGGGGCTACGCCCATTCCAACGCCGACGCCTTCGCCGCCGCCGACCCCGAACTGGTCAAGACCTACGGCTTTGCCGACGTCAACAGCTTCTTCGAAGGCAGCCTCTTCTTCGACGCCGTCAAACCCGAACTCGAAGGCCGAATGCTCAAAGAGTTCGAAAGAATCAAAGCCGGATTCTGAAAAAATCCGGGGGCGGCAAACGCCCCCGGTGTTTTCAACGTGTGGGGAGAGGCTCGTCACCGCGGTAGTCATAAAATCCGCGCCGGGCTTTACGGCCAAGCCAGCCGGCTTCGACATATTTGACCAAGAGCGGACAGGGGCGGTATTTGCTGTCGGCCAGCCCGTCGTGCAGCACATTCATGATTGCCAGGCAGGTATCCAGCCCAATAAAGTCGCCCAGTTCCAGCGGCCCCATGGGATGGTTCGCGCCCAGCCTCATCGCACTGTCGATCGAGGCTACATTCCCAACGCCTTCATACAGCGCATAGGCCGCTTCGTTGACCATCGGGATCAGGATGCGGTTGACGATGAATGCAGGGAAATCTTCGGCAGAGGCGGCGGTTTTCCCCAAGCGCCCGACAATGCCAAGACATGCCTGGTAGGTTTCATCCGAGGTCTGGATGCCGCGGATCAGTTCGACCAGCTGCATAACCGGCACCGGGTTCATGAAGTGGAAGCCCATAAAGCGATCCGGGTTGGCGGTGCGGCTGGCCAGCCGGGTAATTGACAGCGACGAGGTGTTCGATGTCAGGATCGTCGCAGGTTTCAGGTGTGATGCCAAACCGTCAAAAATCTTCTGCTTCACGGTCTCATTTTCCGTGGCGGCTTCGATCACCAGATCCACATGGCCGGCAATGCTGGGGTCGAGCGTGGTGGTGATCCGCGCCAGAGCAGAATGTTTGTCCGCTGCGCTGATGCCGCCGCGCGCGGCCTGCCGGTCCAGGTTTCTGGCGATCCGGGCGACAGCTGACTCCAGCGCAGTCTCAGACACATCATTGAGCACGACCTCATAACCCGCCAAGGCCAAGACATGGGCAATGCCATTGCCCATTTGGCCGGCGCCGATCACGCTGATTGTAGTGATGTCCATAGGGTCGTTCCCTCTTGTTTCCATCCCGGGGCCGGGCGGTTCCGTTCCGCCGCGGGCCCGGTTTTTGCATTGATGTTATTCCGCGGGGCCTGGAGCCGGTTGCGCAACAGTGTCCTGGTCCAATCTCTGGCGCAGGCAGTCGCGGCAGATCGCCTTGATCAGGGATATCCCCGTCAGCACCATGACCGCCGAGAACGGCAGCGCGCCGGTCACCATTGCGGTTTGAATCGCGCCCAGGCCGCCGATCATCGGTAAGGCGCCGACAACCAGTGAAAGAGCAGCGCCCCAGAACAGGATATGCGGGCGCGCGTTGCGGGCCTTACATCGCTGCCAGTTTTCCTTTTTCCGGCTTGCCTGTCGGAGTGCGCGGCATCTCGTCCAGCACCACCACATGTTTCGGGATCATGAATTTGGCCATTTTGTCCGCGCAGTGCTCTTTCAGCGCGTCGACAGGCAAGCTCTTGCCTTCCTTGAAGGTGATGAACGCCTTGATGTCTTCTTCGCCCATCTCTCCGGGCACTGCGATCACTGCGCAATCCTGAATGGCGGGGTGGGACAGCACGCCTTCCTCAACCTCATATCCCGAGACCATCTCGCCCTTGACCCGGATCCGCTCGCTCACGCGGTGCATGAAGTAGAAGAGCCCGTCCTCGTCCATGCGGCCGATATCACCGGTCTGGAACCACAGGTTGCGGCGGCTCTCCAAGGTGCGTTCGGGCATCCCGAAGTAGCCGTCGGCCATCACACCTGGTTCGCGCGGGCGCACCGCCACATGGCCGGGCTTGCCCGCTGGCAGCCGTTCGCCGTCGTCATCGTGTATTTCCACCTCAAAGTGCGGCAGTACAATTGCGCCGTAGTGATCCCATTGCGGTACGGCAACCCAGCCCGCGTCGGTGGAGCCATAGCCGCCGCCGGGGATCAGATGCATGTTGAAACGGGCGTCAAAGTCCGCTTTCGGGACCGGAGCAGGGGTGGACCAGCAGCGGGTGATCTTGTGGCTTGTCTCCAGCTCGCTGGGGGGATTGGACCATAGCAGCTGCTGCACTGATCCGAGCATCATGAACCAGGTCACGCCATACTCGTTCACCTCCCGCCAGAAGTTCGACAGGCTGAAACGCTGCCGCAGGATAACACGTCCGCCCATCATCATTGTCGGCAGAATGTCGTAGTAGGCTGCTCCGATGTGAGAGAGCGGATACGGCGAATAGACACAGTCTTCCCCGGTGACACGGAAAGGACCGATCATGTTCTCGGCTGTGCGAACAGCGTAGCGGTGCGACAGCAGGCAGCCTTTGGACACGCCGGTGGTGCCGGAGGTGAACAGAATGGTTGCAGTGTCGGTGTCCTTAGCAGGCGAGACGATGTGCGAGGTCTGCTCAGACTTCAGTTCGGAAAACGCTATTACCTCCAGATCCGGGAACAGGGCGCGGGCCCTGTCTGCTCCGCTCAGCATAACCAGGGTTTTCACATGCGGGATGTCCGCTCGGACCTGCTCCAGCACATGCAGATGACAATCTGAGGAAACCAGCACTGGCGCTTCAGTTTGCGAAATCATGCGCGCCAGCGGTGCTCCGCGCATTGCTGCGTTTACGGAGACCTCAACCACATTGATTTTCTTCAAAGCATAGGTCAGCGCAAGGTATTCAACACTGTTCTCCAGTACCAGAGCGACGTGAGCCAAGTCTTTTCTGAAAGTGCCGCGAAGCCCATGGGCCAGCTGGTTGGTCAGCGTTTCGAACTGGGCATAGCTATGGGTTTCGCCAGTCTCTACCGAGGTCACAAACGGCCGATCGGCAAAACGGCTGGCACAATCGTGCAGCAGGTCTCCCAGAGTAATCTTGAGCGCCATCCAATCCTCCATTTTCTGATGGTGCGGTGTCTGGCCCGGGCTAATTACAGTCAGCTGTTCAAAAAAGGGGGTGTTCCCTAATATTACTATTAGGTAAAAATTATGGTATGTGGTCTCAGATCCCCCCGCTCTCTAGCCTGAAACTGTTTGATACAGTGGTGCGTCACCGCAATATGACCCGCGCCGCAAAGGAGGCGGGGGTGTCGCAATCTGCGGTCAGCCAGTCCATCCGCCAGTTGGAAGATTTTGTTCAGGTTCCGCTGCTGGACCGCTCCACCCGGCCGATGAAACTGACTGAGGATGGAGAACGGTTTCACCGGACCTGCATCGAAATGCTGAGCCGGATTGCACACTCAGTGGATGAAATGCGCTTGTCGAAACGCCGCGACAACAATGCTTTGACGGTTTCCTGCAATCTTGGCTTTGCAACCTACTGGCTGATGCCGCGGCTGAATTATTTCAGCGCGGAGAACCCGGAGATCGCAGTGCATGTCATGGCGGCTTATCAGGGAGCAGCAGGTCTGCATGGAGATTCAGATGTCGCAATCCGCTTTGGAAACGGGCGCTGGAGGGACGGGGACTGGCAGCTCTTGTTCAGGGAAACACTCATTCCGATATGCTCGCCTAGATACTTGGAAAAAGAAGGCCGTATCACCAGCGCCGCGATGCTTGCGGGTCGGCGCCTGATCGATGTCGAGACGTCGGACCCGGACTGGCTGGGCTGGGATGAGTATTTCAAGGCGATTGGCCAAGAGCGGCCCGCGCTTACCGGTTGCCTGCGGTTTGGGAATTACGTCCAGGCGGTGCAGGCTTCACTGGCGGGCGAGGGCATCATGCTGGGCTGGCGCTCCGTCGTGGGGGATCAGCTGAAGGCCAAGCAACTGACTGTTGCGTTCAACGAGCCCGCTCATCTTAGCAGCGGGTATTATTTCAAGAGTGCGCGTCATGGCCCAATTCCGCGATGCGCTCAGTCCTTTCTTGGATGGCTCGGCCGTCAGGCGGACGAAACCTGCAGCTTTGGCCCGTAGGTTCTGAACCGGGTGCAGGTCCAGGCAGCTGGTCTGATTAGGCCGGAGCTGATGACCGAAGCCGCCTGAGAGGCGCTGTTCGAATTGAGCGCTGACGTGTTGAAAAAATAACGCAAAAAAAAGGACTGATGTCTGTCTAAGACCTGTGGCTTTCGAGCCTGGGAGATGTTGCGGGGGGATCAACTGGCGATGGCCGGTTCCGCAGTCGGTTTTGCAGGCTGGTCGCGGCGAAGGGCCTCCAGCCGCTTCACTGTGTTTTCAATGGTCAGGTCCCTGCGCCGGTCCGGTGTTCGGCGCGAGGGGTAGACTGCAAAGACCTCTTTCAGCGGTGCTTCGAAATCCGGCAGCACCTGCTCATATTCGCCGAAGGCCAGCTGATCCTCCACCATGAAGCGGGGCGCACGGGTGAAGCCGGAGCCGTTGCTGACCGCCCGCATGATCAGATCAGGGTCATCAGCGGTGAACCCCACTTGCACCGGTGCCAGGTATTCCTGTCCGTCACGGCGGAGCGGGAAAAACCCCTTGGTTTGATCCTCGAAGTGCTGAATGAATTTGAGGCGCTGCAACTGATCCGGGGCTTGCGGCCGGCCTTCCCGGTCAAGATATTCCGGGGTGGCAAAGATCACGGTTTCCAGCGTGGAGATCTTGCGGCCGAAGCCATCGGTGTCTCCCAGCCGCCCGGTGCGGATAGCCAGATCGTATCCTTCGCGCACCACATCAACCAGCCGGTCCTCAAGCCGCATCACGATGTTCAAGTCAGGATGCTCCCGGTCCATGTCCACCAGCATCGGGCCGATTACGCTGCGGCCCAGAAAAGAGTTTACACTGATCCGGAAGGTGCCCGAGACACTGCCCTCCTGCGCGTCCAGCTCCGCGGTCATCCGGTTGTAGCTGGTCAGCAGCGATTGCGCGTGGCTGTAGATCAGGTCGCCAGCACGGGTGGCGTGGATGCCCCTGGCGGTACGGTGCAGCAATTGCTGGCCGATCAGGTCCTCCAGCTGCTTAATCTGCTGACTGATTGCGGATTGGGTAATACCGCGGCGCTGAGCAGCCTTGTTCAGGCTGCCTTCGTCCAGGGCGATTGCAAAGGTTTCGAGCAGGGTGAGCCTATCCATGCGTTCCCTATAAGTGTTGCTAATAACCGGTATCGGATCTGCTGGGCTGCAAGCGCCGGAATGGCTGGCATATCTCCCGAGAGCAGGAAATTTCTCCTCAATCAGATATCGGAGTTTCTTATGACAATCAATCGCAGGGCGCTTTTGACAGGAATGGCAGCGGTTCCGGCAGCGGCCTTGGCTGCCGGGGCAGGCGGAACGGCAAAAGCAGCAGAAGCGACTGCCGCTGCAGGGCCCGTTATTCATTCCTTTACCTTGGGGGACACCCGGATCACCGTGTTGCTGGACGGGCATCTGCCGCTGGGCACACAGCTGTTCAACGCCTTTGAAGCAGGCAAGGCCGAGGAGGTTTTGGCGCAGGGGCTGCACCGGCTGCAGGATGATGCGCTGCAGATTCCGGTGAATGGCTACCTTGTGGAACGCGGCGGTCAGAAGCTGCTGGTCGATACCGGTACCGCCCAGCTGATGGGGGCGGGGCTTGGGGCACTGGGTGCAGGGCTTGCAGCCGCTGGTGTGGCGCCGGGGGCCATTGATACAGTGCTGCTGACCCACATTCACCCGGACCACGCGGGCGGGCTGATCACTGCGGACGGCTCCGCCGCTTTTGCCAATGCAGAACTGGTGGTGGCGCAACGGGAATGGGACTTCTGGCATGACGATGCCGTTCTGGCTGGGGTCCCCGAGAGCAGCCGCGGTTTCTTTGACATGGCCCGCCGCTCGGTTGCGCCCTATGCGAACCGCCTGCGGCTGCTGCAGGGCGAAACAGAAGCCGCGCCGGGCTTCACCGCGTTGGAACTGCCGGGTCACACGCCGGGGCATACTGGTTTCATGCTGGATGCAGGAAGCGAGGGGCTGTTGTTCTGGGGCGACCTGATTCACAGCACCGCCTTGCAGTTTGCGCTGCCGGAGTGGACCATCGCCTTTGACACCGACCCGGAAAAAACTGCCGAGACCCGGCGGCGGATGCTGGACCAAGCGGCGGAAGACAATCTGCTGGTTACAGGCTCCCATCTGGACTTCCCGGCGCTGGGCCGGGTGCTGCGGCAGGGTGATGCCTACGCCTATCAGGCAGCACCCTGGCAATTCGGGCTCTGAAGCCCGGAAACAGGCCTGAATAACACCCCGCCGCGCGGCCTTTGACAGCGCGGCGGATTCCCTTGTTTCCTTCTGATGCGCCTTGCGTTAAAGGCTGCGCAACCGATTTGAAGGAGCCAAGTGATGACCAGCGGCAAGAACGGCCTGACCTATGCAGACGCAGGTGTGGACATTGATGCGGGCAACGCCCTGGTTGACCGGATCAAGCCGGCTGCCAAGCGCACCAACCGCTCCGGCGTGGCAAGCGGGCTGGGCGGCTTTGGCGCCTTGTTCGACCTGAAGGCCGCTGGCTACAACGACCCGATCCTGGTTGGCGCCACCGACGGTGTCGGCACCAAGCTGCGGATTGCCATCGACACCGGCGTGGTGGGCGGCGTCGGCATCGACCTGGTGGCGATGTGCGTCAATGACCTTGTCTGCCAGGGCGCTGAGCCGCTGTTTTTCCTCGACTATTTTGCTACCGGCAAGCTGGAGACCGAAGTGGCCGCCCGCATCATCGAAGGCATTGCCGAGGGCTGCGTACGCTCCGGCTGCGCGCTGATCGGCGGCGAGACTGCCGAGATGCCGGGCATGTACCCGGAAGGCGACTTCGATCTTGCAGGCTTTGCCGTGGGCGCCATGGAGCGCGGCACCGCACTGCCCGAAGGGGTGCAGGAAGGCGACGTGCTGCTGGGCCTTGCCTCGGACGGCGTGCATTCCAACGGCTACTCGCTGGTGCGCAAGCTGGTGGAGGTTTCGGGCCTGGGCTGGGACGCGGACTGCCCGTTTGGCGAAGGCTCCCTGGGCGAAGCGCTGCTGACACCGACGCGCCTTTACGTCAAACAGTGCCTGGCGGCTGTGCGGGCAGGGGGCGTGCATGCGCTGGCCCATATCACCGGCGGCGGCCTGACCGAGAACCTGCCCCGCGTGCTGCCCGAAGATCTGGGCGCCGACATCGAGCTGAATGCCTGGGAACTGCCGCCCGTGTTCAAATGGATGGCAGAGACCGGCAATATCGCCGAAGCGGAAATGCTCAAAACCTTCAACTGCGGCATCGGTATGATCCTGTCGGTTTCGGCTGACCGGGCTGACGCACTGATCGAGGTTCTGGAAGCAGAAGGCGAGACCGTCTCCCGTCTGGGCGCAGTGACAGCGGGTGCTGGCATGCGTTATTCGGGCAAGCTGCTGTGAGCCACAAGCGCGTTGCCATCCTGATTTCCGGCGGCGGCTCCAATATGGTGTCGCTGCTCGAAAGCATGACCGGAGACCATCCGGCGCGCCCCTGTCTGGTCTTGTCCAACAACGCTGATGCGGGCGGGCTGGCCAAGGCTTCTGCGGCGGGCGTGGCCACTGCCGTTGTCGACCACCGCCCGTTCCAGGGCGACCGTGAAGCCTTTGAGGCTGAACTGGTGAAGCCGGTCTTCGAGGCGGGTGCAGACATCGTTTGCCTGGCCGGTTTCATGCGGGTGCTGACCGCTGGTTTTGTCTCGCAATTCGAAGGCCGGATGCTCAACATCCATCCGTCGCTGCTGCCCAAATACAAGGGGCTGCACACCCATTCCCGTGCACTGGAGGCGGGCGACGCCGAGCATGGCTGCACAGTACATGAGGTGACGCCGCGCCTGGATGACGGCCCGATCCTGGGCCAGGCCCGGGTTCCGGTGCTGGCCGGTGACACGCCGGATACGCTTGCAGCACGGGTTCTGGTTGAAGAGCACAAGCTTTATCCAGCGGTCCTGCGCCGCTTTGCCGCGGGCGATAAGACGCCGGTTCTGCTGGGCTGAGCTGTGCCTGCGGCCCGGTTGATTGCATTGCCCGAGCCGAGCGCGTATCACATCCTGACCCTCACGAGATTGAAAAGCCGTTATTGATGAAAACTCTGACATCCACCGAAGAACTGCAGGCCTTTTGCGAAGCTGCTGCCCAGCATCCCTATGTCACGGTGGATACCGAGTTTCTGCGCGAGCGGACCTACTATTCCAAGCTCTGCCTGATTCAGCTGGCTTTTTCCGGCGATGGGGAGAATGACGCGGTTCTGGTTGATCCTTTGACCGACGGTATCTCTCTGGAACCCCTCTATGACCTGTTCCGCAACGAGAGCGTGGTCAAGGTATTCCACGCCGCGCGGCAGGATCTGGAAATCTTCTGGGTCGATGCCAACGTCTTCCCGAAACCGCTGTTCGACACCCAGGTGGCGGCGATGGTCTGCGGCTTTGGCGAACAGGCCGGCTATGAGACGCTGGTGCGCAAGATTGTGAAACAGGGGCTGGATAAGACCTCGCGTTTCACGGATTGGTCGCGCCGCCCGCTGAGCGAGGCACAGAAGACTTACGCGCTGGCCGATGTGACCCATCTGCGCAAAATCTATGAGTTTCTGGCTGCCGAACTGGACAAGAGCGGCCGCGCCCATTGGGTGACCGAAGAACTGCAGGTTCTGACGGACCCGGGGACCTATGACATCCGTCCGGAAGACGCCTGGAGGCGGGTGAAGACCCGGACCACCTCGGGCAAGTTCCTGGCGGTGGTGCGCGAGCTTGCGGCCTTCCGCGAGGGCTATGCCCAGACCAACAACGTGCCCCGCAACCGGGTGTTCAAGGATGACGCGTTGGTGGAGCTGGCCTCGACCAAGCCGCGCAACCCCGGTGAACTGGGGGGCTCCCGCCTGCTGCTGCGTGAAGCCCGCAAGGGAGCAATTGCCGAGGGAATCCTGCAAGCCGTGGCCAAGGGCGTTGCCTGCCCGGCGGACAAACAGCCCCGGGCGGATCGCAGCAAGGAGAAACTGCAGGTGAATCCGGCGCTGGCGGATCTGCTGCGGGTGCTGCTGAAGGCCAAGACCGAGGCCGAGGGCGTTGCGGCCAAACTGATTGCCCCCAGCGCCGATCTGGACGCCATTGCAGCCGGCCTGCGTGATGTGCCTGCGCTCAGCGGCTGGCGGCGCGAAGTGTTTGGGGCCGATGCCCTGCGTTTGTGCGAGGGCGAAATCGGCCTGGCAGCCAAAGGGCAGGATGTGAAGGTTGTGGAGCTGTAATCTCCTCGCCTTGGCGTGATACCGAAAAAAGAAAAACGCCCGCATCAGCGGGCGTTTTTCTTTTTGTAGCTTGGCGGGTCAGCGGCGGCGGCTTTCCCGGGCGTTTGTCTCGCCGTTCACCCGCACGATGCGGATTTCCTCCAAGTCCTGATTCGACAGGGTGCGGGCGGCGTGCAGGGTGCGGCTGAATTCACTGCCTGTCAGTGTCGGCTCTTCCGGATAAACGATGCGGAAATCATAGGCCAGAACACCATCCTCGCTATCCTCAACCCGACGCAGTTCAACCTGGAAGGCGCCCTGACGTTCGGCGATGCCAGTCGCGTGGATGATGGCGCCGGATGTGGTGCGTTCAATTTGCAGGCCGGCAATCTGGCTCACCAGGACGCTTTTGTCCTTGGGCGGTTTCTTGGCAAAGATGCCGCGGGCATTGCTGTCTTGCGGCAGCAGCGGGTTGACGTTTTCGGCCACCTCAACCTCTGCCGGTTCCGAGCTGCCAAACCAGTTGGTTGGGTTCAGCCGCGAATCCCGCCAGCCGCACGCTGAAAGCACCAGCGCGCAGGCCAATGTAAGAGCCAATGGTTTTTGCATCTGTCCCCGCCCATTCAAAATGTCTTAGCAAGGAATTACCCGATTGGCTGCAGCTTGAAAAGCGGTTGAAATACAGGCGGCAGCGGCTTAGGTGCTGATCTGCCCCAAGACGCATAAATTGAGGATTGACCGGCGATGGCCACAGCTGCCTTTGAAGAGATCGTGGAAGACTTCGAGTTCATGGAGGACTGGGAAGACCGCTACCGCCATGTGATCGACCTGGGCAAGGCGATGGAGCCGCTGGACGAGGCGCTGAAAGTGCCTGCGACAAAGGTCGATGGTTGCGCCAGCCAGGTCTGGCTGCATGCGGCAATCGAGGGCGGTGAATTCCGGTTTGACGGCGACAGCGACGCGATGATCGTGCGCGGGCTGATTGCAGTTCTGCGCTGCCTCTACAATGGCCTGCCAGTCCAGGACGTAGCGGCAGTGGACGCCAAGGCCGAACTGGGGCGACTTGGGCTGAATGAGCACCTGTCCTCGCAGCGCTCCAACGGCTTGCGGGCGATGATCGAGCGGGTGCGCGAAACTGCGATGGCGAGCGCCTGAGGCGTGCCAGGCGAGGGGCCGGCCCCCCGCCCTCCCCGGAGGATTTTGGGGAAAGATGAAAAGGGGCTACTGGGCCCCGTTCGTCCTGGCGATTTCCCGGTCGCCGTAACCTGGGTGGCGGGGGTCGAACCCCCGGCCCCTACGGTCCCCGCATTCTTTCGCCTTTTCCCCCCCCTTTGGGGTGCCTGT
>JBFOLS010000728.1:0-13109 GCA_040830225.1 Leisingera sp. | reverse complement strand
GTCGAGGATGCTGAGACCGATCCCTTGCGGTAACGAAGGAGAGGCAAGTATTTTCAATTCTCCAAGCAGCGTATGGATGTCGGTGGCCTGCGGGCGCAGGGTACGCTGGCCGGTCATTTCGGCGATCCGGTTCAGAAGCCTGCCGCCGCGCCGCGCGGCGGATAAGGTGCCTTGGACCAATTCAGCTGAGGCTACATCCAGATCGGTTTTCTCCAGCTTGCCCTGCATGCCAAGGATGATGGTCAGCAGGTTGGAAAAATCATGCGCCAGGCCGGATGTCATCTGTGCCGCCATCTCGCGGCGGCGTGCCTGCTGCAGAGCAACACGGGCCTGGGTTTCTTCGGTCACATCCATCGAAAGGATATAGACACCACCGTGCTGATCCGGTGTGAAGGCCACACGGATGCGGCGGCTGCCGTGGCTTTCAGTGAACTCAAACACCGGGCTACCGCCCTTGTAAGCGGCTAGCAGATGCGGCTCGATCCGTTCAAATGCCGTTTCTCCTAATGCATCGGCAATATGCATTCCCAGGATGTCAGAGGGACGGCTGGGGAACACCGAGCTCAGGCGGCGGTTGGTGTAGGTGTAATAGCCGTCCGCATCCACATGGGCTATATGGGCCGGCATCATTTCGGTGGTGAGGCGGGTGCGGCCTTCGATTTCAGTCAACTGCCGTTTGGCCTCTTCCAGCGCGGTATTGGTGGCCGCAAGCTGACGGTTAGCGGCCGAGAGCTCCTCAGTATGGGTAATCAGCTTTTCGGATAGCTCCTCGGAACGGGAGCGCAGCAGTTGCTCAGCACGTTTGGCGCGGGTGATGTCGGTATAGACGGTGACCCACCCGCCCTGGGGCAGCGGCGAGCCCTCGATCGAAATCATCTGCCCGTTGGGGCGCTCCCGCTCCAGGTAGTGGGGGACAAAATCCAACGCTTGATCGACCCGGGTTCGCACGATGGCGTCAATGTCTGTCTCGGGTGCGTATTCGCCGTTCTCGGCCAGAAAGCGGATGGTGTCGGCAAAGGAGGCGCCAGGCTGCACCAGATTATCTGGCAGATTGAACATCTCCTGAAAGCGGCGGTTGCAGACGGCCAGCCGCAGATCATTGTCATAGATCGACAGCGCCTGGGCGATCAGGTTCAGCCCGGCGGTGGTCATGGCGGCGCGTTGTTTGCTGGTTCTGTCCATGGTCTCTCCCGCCACATGGCTAGCACTGTGCCGTCAAACGGGCAAACTGCCATTCCGCCACGCGTGGCAAGCTGTCGCCGCGTCAGGCAGGCAATCAGCCTCTGATTGCTGGTGCCGCGGCGAAAGCGGGAGACGGCGGATTTGAATTTTCTGCTGATTTGCAAACGGGTTTGATTCGAGTTCCGGTCTTACCGTGCGCAATCCGCGCGAAAGCTGTGAGGCGTTACCTGCGGCCTGAAGGAATTCAATCAAGGCGGTGGTCAAGACCAAACATAACAGTCCGTAAAACAAGGGGAAGCGCGCTGTTACAATTCGTAAGATTTGGGAAAACATCAGGAAAAAGTTGACGGGTTAGCCTATGGGCGTCCCTAATCGGGGCCAGAGCCGCGGACAGCGGCCGGTCCGGCAGCAACGCCGGAAAGGGAGGAGAGAAAGTTGGCTCAGATGCAGACGGGCGCCGAAGGGATGCAATCCCTGCCGGCGCTGCTTCAACGCAATGCGGCGCAATTCGCTGGTGCGCCAGCCTACCGGGAAAAGGAATTCGGCATCTGGCAGTGCTGGTCCTGGGCCGAGACGGCAAAGGAAATCGAGGCGCTGGCGCTGGGGCTTATCAACCTTGGCGTGAATGAGGGTGATTTTGTTGCCATCATCGGCCGCAACCGCCCCTACCTCTACTGGTCGATGGTCGCTGCCCAGGCGGTAGGCGCTATTCCGGTGCCGCTTTACCAGGATGCGGTGGCCGAGGAGATGGCCTATGTGCTGGGTCACTGCGGCGCGCGCTTTGTCATTGCGGGCGATCAGGAGCAGGCTGATAAGGTCATCGAGATTCAGGATCAGCTGCATCAGTTCGAGCATATGATCTACCTCGACCCGCGCGGCATGCGTAAGTACGACCATACCCAGTTGCATCAGTTCTCTCATGTGCAGGACCAGGGCCGGGCGGCCTATGACGAACTGATCGGTGAGCTGAACACACGCCAGGGCAAGCTGACCTATGACAGCACCTGCGTGATGCTTTACACCTCCGGCACCACCGGCAAGCCCAAGGGCGTGGTGCTGTCGAACCGCAACGTGATCGAAAGCGCCAAGAACTCGGCCGAGTTCGATCATCTGACCCAGGGCGAGAATATCCTCTCCTATCTGCCGATGGCTTGGGTGGGGGATTTCATCTTTTCGGTTGGCCAGGCCTACTGGTGCGGCTTCTGCGTGAACTGCCCGGAAAGCGCAGGCACCATGATGACAGACCTGCGCGAGATCGGCCCAACCTATTTCTTTGCACCGCCCCGGGTGTTCGAGGGCCAGCTGACCAATGTGATGATCCGGATGGAGGACGCGGGCGCCCTGAAGCGCAAGATGTTCCACCATTTCCTGGCGCACGCAAAGAAAGTTGGCGGTGATATCCTGGATGGCCGCCCGGTTGGCCTGATGGACCGGCTGAAGTATGCGCTGGGCAATGTGCTGGTCTACGGCCCCTTGAAGGACACGCTGGGGTATGGCCGCATCCGGGTGGGTTACACCGCGGGCGAGGCGATCGGTCCGGAGATCTTTGATTTCTACCGCTCGCTGGGCATCAACCTGAAACAGCTCTACGGCCAGACCGAAGCGACGGTGTTCATCACCGTGCAGCCGGACGGCGAAGTAAGGGCGGATACCGTTGGCGTGCCGGCGCCTGAGGTCGAAATCAAAATCGACGACAACGGCGAGATTCACTACCGCTCGCCCGGCACCTTTGTGGAGTATTTCAACAATCCGGACTCCACCGCTTCGACCAAGGATGCGGAGGGCTGGGTGGCAACCGGCGACGCGGGCTTCTTCGAGGAAAGCTCGGGCCATCTGCGGATCATCGACCGGGCCAAGGACGTGGGCAAGATGGCGTCGGGTGCGATGTTTGCGCCCAAGTATGTGGAAAACAAGCTGAAATTCTATCCGGACATCCTGGAAGCGGTGCTGTTCGGCAATGGCCGCGACCGCTGTGTCGCCTTTATCAACATCGACCTGACCGCGGTCGGAAATTGGGCCGAGCGTAACAATATCGCCTATGCCTCTTATCAGGAACTGGCGGGCCACCCGCAGGTGCTGGAGTCGATCCGCGAGCATGTCACTGCTGTGAACCAGTCGGTAGCAGAAGATGAGATGCTGTCGGGCTGCCAGATCCACCGCTTTGTAGTGCTGCATAAAGAACTGGATGCCGATGATGGTGAGATGACCCGAACCCGTAAGGTGCGCCGCCGCATCGTCGAGGAGAAATTCGCCGATATCATCACCGCGCTTTATGACGGCTCTGATAAGATTTCGACAACCACGGAAGTGACTTACGAGGATGGCCGCAAAGGCTCCATCAGCGCGACGCTGAGCATTGTCGATGCGGAAGTAAGGCCGGCAGCCGTTCACAAGGTGGCCGCGGAATGATGCACGTGTTTCCGGAGAATTTCCCGCCCCGTGCCGGGCAGGCCGGGAGGGCTTCAGACGAGGTCGGGGTTGAGTCCTGGGTGGAAGGCCGTGTGCACCACCTGCTGGATCTTGAAGGGGGAGCTGAACCCATGTGTCTGCTCGATAATCGAGGCCAGGCTTTCGGACTGGCTGAGCCCCATTTCCCTGCATTCGATTGCCATCTTCAGAAGGCAGGAATGCTCGAGTTCGCCAAACATTGTTTCGATCTCCTTGCTGCTCGTTTTCCACAAGTATCGCATGGAAACCTTAAAATTTCTATGTGGCAAAATAATGGAGGCCGTTGTTATGCTTGACAATTCCCTAAGCTACGTGACTGACGACGGCCGTACCATCGGCGGCGTTGTGATGGAGATGAAGAACATCACCCTGCGCTTTGGCGGCGTGGTGGCGATCCAGGATATCTCTTTTGACATCCGTGAGGGCGAGATCCGTGCGATCATCGGCCCCAACGGCGCCGGCAAGTCCTCGATGCTGAACGTGATCTCCGGGTTTTATGTGCCGCAGGAGGGGGAGGTGCTGTTCCACGGCAAGCGCCGCCCGCCGATGCGCCCTTATGAGGTTGCCCGTCAGGGCATCGCCCGCACCTTCCAGAATATCGCATTGTTCGAAGGTATGAGCGTGCTGGACAATGTCATGACTGGCCGCCTCAACTATATGAAAACCGGACTGTTTTCTCAGGCGCTGTGGAAAGGCAAGGCCGAGGCGGAAGAGACCGAGAACCGGGAAGTGGTCGAGAAGATCATCGACTTTCTGGAGATCCAGCACATCCGCAAGACCCCGGTGGCGCGGCTTCCTTACGGCCTGAAGAAACGGGTCGAGCTGGCACGGGCTTTGGCGGCGGAGCCGAAGCTGCTGCTTCTGGATGAACCGATGGCCGGCATGAACGTTGAGGAGAAGGAGGACATGTCCCGCTTCATCCTGGATGTGAACGATGAGTTTGGCACCACCATCGCCCTGATTGAACACGACATGGGCGTGGTGATGGACCTCAGCGACCGGGTCGTGGTGATGGACTACGGCAAGAAGATCGGCGACGGCACCCCGGATGAGGTGCGCAATAATCAGGATGTGATCGACGCTTACCTGGGGGTTTCGCATGACTGACCCGCAGTGCAGCAAGCCCCGCCTCCAGCGGGGTGACATCCGTACCCTTCCGGTGCACCCACTATGCACCGCCGCAGCGCAGAATTCCGAGGAGAGCCTCTAATGCCCGAACAACTCGTCTTTGCGATTGAAGTGACGCTGAACGGCCTGATGGCGGGCGTGCTGTATGCACTGGTCGCGCTGGGGTTTGTCCTCATCTACAAGGCTTCCGGCATCTTCAACTATGCCCAGGGTGTGATGGCGCTGTTTGCGGCGATGACGCTGGTCGGGATTATGCAGGGGCAGGTGCCGTTCGCGCATCTGATCAATGCAGTCTTTGGCGGCCATATCACCCATTTCGGTTGGAACGTGCCTGGGCTGCTGGCAATTGCGCTGACAGTGGCCGTGATGGTGTTGCTCGCGTGGCTGGTGCAGGTGCTGGTGATGAAGCATCTGGTCGGGCAGGAGCCGATTATCCTGTTCATGGCCACCATTGGCCTTGCCTATTTCCTGGAAGGCGTTGCGGACCTGATGTGGGGGTCTGAGATCAAGACGCTGGACGTGGGTCTGCCGCAGGGCATTAACCTTTGGATTGACGAAACCACCTTCAACATCTTCGGCTACGGCTTCTTTATCGACAATCTGGACATTGTGGCGACCGTTATTGCGGCGCTGCTGGTCGCGGGTTTGGTCTGCTTTGCCCAGTACACCAAGCAGGGCCGGGCGATGCGCGCGGTGGCGGATGACCACCAGGCGGCGCTGTCGGTCGGCATCTCGCTGAACTTCATTTGGGTTCTGGTCTGGTCGGTTGCAGGCTTCGTGGCGCTGGTCGCGGGCATTGTCTGGGGCACCAAATCGGGCGTGCAGTTCTCGCTGTCGCTGATCGCGCTGAAGGCGCTGCCGGTTCTGATGCTGGGCGGCTTCACCTCGATCCCCGGCGCCATTGTCGGCGGGCTGATCATCGGTGTAGGCGAGAAGCTGTTCGAATTTGCCATCGGCCCTATGGTCGGCGGGGCCACCGAGAACTGGTTCGCCTATGTGCTGGCGCTGATCTTCCTGGTGTTCCGCCCGCAGGGCCTGTTCGGGGAGAAGATCATTGAACGGGTCTGAGGCGCATATGGTCTGCGGCCTGCCTGCTCAGCCCTCGAGTTTGCGGAAGGCCGCAACAACGATGCCGGCAAAGATGCAAGTAACCAGCGTGAAGGCGATGGTCAGATCGCCGATCAGCTGCCCGGTGATGAAGGTCAGCAGCCCGGCTGCGCACAGCCCGATCATCATCAGCCCCCAGGGGCCGGGCGCGGCATTGGACGTCTTGCGCTTGGGCTTCTCGAACTCGAACGGCGGCAGCACCGTTGCATCCTCGACCGACTCCAGCAGCTGCCCCTTGGCCTCTGCAAATTCGGTCGCAGAAATCTCACCGTTCTCCCGTGCAGCTTCCAGCCGCCGGACTTCCTCCAGAATTGCGGTCATTGGTTCCACTCACTTTACCCAAGTGCAGGTTGGCAGAGAGAGATGGGCAAAATGTGTCCAAATCCGGAATTCTGCCAAACTGGTTAACGGTGGGGGTCGGGCATGAACAAGGCCATTGCCGTCATCAACGTGATTGCTTGGGCTGGGTTCTGGTCCTTTGGCTACCTTGCGCTGAGCGCGGAAAGCTACAGCGAAACGCAAGTGGTCACTGCCGCTTTGCTGGCCGCCTCCGGGCTGATCACCGGTATCATTGCCTATCTGCGGCTGGTACGCGGCAGCGAGCGGAGCGGCTATGCCAAGCCCTCGGCACGAATGACCCGTGCACAGCGTGACGCGGCGCAGGCGCAATGGGGGCAGATCGAATGACCCCTGTCACAACCGACAAGACAAACGCCCGCACCGGGTCCCGTTTGAACAAGAAAGGGAGCATCTGAGACATGTTCTACCGTGAAGCCGGGGACTTCAAAGTCTCCTATGCCGATGACAGCCAGACCTTCCCGATCAAGTTTGACCGCTACCGCTATTATGTGGTGCTGGCAGTGGCCTTTGGCCTGATTCCGTTCCTGATCAACGACTACTGGGCCAATGCGATCCTGCTGCCTTTCCTGATCTATTCGATTGCCGCGATCGGGCTGAACATCCTGGTTGGCTATTGCGGGCAGGTGTCCCTGGGCACCGGCGGGTTCATGGCGGTGGGTGCTTATGCCTGCTACAAGCTGATGACCGCCTTCCCGGAGGTCAGCATGTTCATCCATGTGATCCTTGCGGGCGGTATTACTGCAGGCGTCTGCGTACTGTTCGGCCTTCCGTCCTTGCGCATCAAGGGTTTCTACTTGGCGGTGGCGACGCTGGCGGCGCAGTTCTTTCTGGTATGGCTGTTCAACCGGGTGCCGTGGTTTTATAACTACTCGGCCTCTGGCCAGATCAACTCGCCGGAGCGCGACACATTCGGGATCATCATCACCGGCCCCAATGCACCGGCTTGGGCAACCTATCTGTTCTGTCTGATTTTCCTGACTTTCTGCGCGCTGGTCGCCCGCAACCTGACCCGCGGCACTGTCGGGCGCAGCTGGATGGCGATCCGCGACATGGATATCGCCGCCGAGATCATCGGGGTGAACCCTTTGAAGGCCAAGCTCACTGCCTTTGCGGTTTCAGGCTTCTTCATCGGGGTCTCCGGCGCGCTGTTCTTTGCCATTTATCTGGGTGCGGTTGAGGTCGGCGAGGCCTTTGGCATCACCAAGTCGTTCCTGGTGCTGTTCATGGTGATCATCGGTGGTCTGGGCTCGATCTTCGGAAGTTTTGCCGGGGCAGCCTTCCTGGTTCTGCTGCCGGTGATCTTGAAGGTTGTGGGCGTCGACCTGCTGAACTGGCCTACAGATATTGTGGCGCATTTCCAGCTGGTGATCGTTGGCGCCCTGATTGTCTTCTTCCTGATTGTGGAGCCGCACGGGCTGGCGCAGCTGTGGCGCGTGGCCAAGGAGAAGCTGAGACTGTGGCCCTTCCCGCACTAGTGCGGGCGCGGCTGGAAAACCTGCGGGGAGAAAAGCAAGACCAACCCCCGCATCTTGCGAACATCGGAAAAAACCAAGGGAGGAACTAAGCCGATGAAAAAGACACTGACCACTCTGGCGCTGAGCGCCGCGATGGCTGCAGGACCGGCAATGGCGGACCTGGTGTTTCCGTCGCTGAGCTACCGGACCGGGCCTTATGCTGCAGGCGGCATTCCCTTTGCCGACGGCTATGCCGATTATTTCACTCTGCTCAATGAGCGCGACGGCGGCATTGGCGGCGTCAAGGCGAACGTGATCGAATGCGAGACCGGCTATAACACCGAAAAAGGTGTGGAATGCTACGAGTCCACCAAGGGCCAGGGCGCGCTGATCTATCAGCCGCTGTCCACCGGTATTACCTATCAGCTGATCCCCAAAGTGACTGCTGATGGCATCCCGCTTCACACTATGGGATATGGCCGCACCTCGGCTGCAAACGGCGACGTGTTCAGCCATGTGTTCAACTACCCGGCCAACTACTGGAATGGTGCGTCGGGTGTTGTGAACTACCTGCTGCAGGAAAACGGAGGCGATCTCAGCGGCAAAAAGATCTCGCTGGTCTACCACAACTCGGCCTACGGCAAGGAGCCGATCCGCACTCTGGAAGAGCTGTCCAAGAAGCACGGCTTTGAGCTGATTGCCCTTCCGGTGGATCACCCGGGCCAGGAGCAAAAGTCCCAGTGGCTGCAAATCCGCCGCGACCGTCCCGACTTTGTCGTGATGTGGGGCTGGGGTGTGATGAACCAGGTGGCGATCCAGGAAGCTGCCAATATCCGCTTCCCGATGGAAAATTTCATCGGCGTGTGGTGGTCCGGTGCCGAACATGACGTGATGCCGGCAGGCGACAAGGCCAATGGCTACAAGTCGGTGACCTTCCATAACGTGGGCCGTGACTTCCCGGTGTTTGACGACATCCAGACCCATGTGGTTGACAAGGGCCTGGCCGCAGGCGCCGGCGATCAGATCGGTAACGTGCTCTATAACCGGGGTATGTATGCGGCGATGCTGGCTGCCGAGGCGGTAAAGACCGCTCAGGAAATGCACGGCACCGCGGACATCACCGCAGCGATGATGCGCGACGGCATGGAGGCACTGGTGATTGACCAGGCCAAAATGGAAGCATTGGGGATGCCGAACTTTGGCCCCTCCTTCAACGTCTCCTGCGAGAACCATGGTGGCCCCGGCCTTGTGGGCGTGACCCAGTGGGATGCCAGCAACAAGACCTGGTCGTTGATCTCAGATTTCGGCCCGTCGGACACCGAGGTGATCGGCAAGCTGATCGATGAGGACTCGGGCGCCTACGCGGCTGAAAACAACATCTCGCCCCGCTGCAACTGATGGGGTGCGGCGGCCCCCGAGCAGGGGCCGCACAGGAACCGGCGCGGCGGGGAGCCGCCGCGCCAGCCAAACCGACCGGGCCACGCTGGACAGCCCAGCCCGGACCGCATGAGGACAAGCTTTGATGCTGGATGCAGCGAACACCGCCGGGACTGCAGATGTGCAGGCCGAGACCCTGCTGGAGGTCAACAATATCGAGGTGATCTACAACCACGTGATCCTCGTTCTGAAAGGCGTGAGCCTCAATGTGCCCAAGGGCGGTATCACCGCGCTTCTGGGCGGTAACGGGGCCGGCAAGACCACCACACTGAAGGCGGTGTCGAACCTCTTGCACTCGGAACGCGGCGAGGTGACCAAGGGATCGGTCAAATACCGCGGCCGCGATGTGCACGCGCTGGATCCGGCGGACTTGGTGAAGCAGGGCGTCATCCAGGTGATGGAAGGCCGCCATTGTTTCGAGCACCTGACAGTGGAAGAAAACCTGTTGACTGGCGCCTATACCCGCTCTGACAGCGGGGCGGACATCCAGAAAGACCTGGAGATGGTCTATCACTACTTCCCGCGTCTGAAGGAGCGCCGCAAATCGCAAGCCGGCTATACTTCGGGCGGCGAGCAGCAGATGGTGGCGATGGGCCGTGCGCTGATGTCCCGGCCGGAGACGATCCTGCTGGATGAACCCTCGATGGGGCTGGCACCGCAGCTGGTGGAGCAGATCTTCGAGATCGTGAAGTCGATCAACGAGCAGGAAGGCGTAACCTTCCTGCTGGCGGAACAGAACACCAACGTTGCCCTGCGCTATGCCCACTACGGCTATATCCTGGAATCCGGCCGGGTGGTGATGGACGGGCCTGCAGCCGAACTGCGGGAGAACCCGGATGTGAAGGAATTCTACCTCGGCATGTCGGATGAAGGGCGCAAGAGCTTCCGCGATGTGCGTTCGTACCGGCGCCGCAAGAGGTGGCTGAGCTGATGCGGGATGGTGATGTGATGAGCTATTTTGACACCTTGGAAACCCGCAGCGCCGACGAGCGCGCCGTAGATTTGGCAGTAGCTTTGCCGGAGCAGATCGCCCGTGCGAAATCGGCGCCGGGATATGCGGAACTGCTGGCTGAGGTGGAGCCTGCGGCGGTGACCTCAGCCGAGGCGCTGGCGGAACTGCCGGTACTGCGTAAGTCTGAGCTGAGCCGGGCGCAGGCAGCGAGCCCGCCCTTTGGCGGCTTTACTGTGAAGCCTGCGCATGGCTTTGCCCATATTTTCCAAAGCCCAGGCCCGATTTATGAGCCGGGCGGCGTGGATGGAGACTGGTGGCGGATGGGGCGTTTCCTGAACGCCGCCGGGATTGGCCAAGGCGATGTCGTGCAGAACTGTTTCGGCTACCATCTGACGCCTGCCGGAATGATTTTTGAGAACGGTGCCCGGGCGGTTGGTGCCGCGGTGCTGCCGGCGGGCACCGGCCAGACAGAGCTGCAAGTGTCCGCGGCACGGGATGTCGGAGCTACTGCTTATGCTGGTACGCCGGATTACCTGAAGGTGATCCTGGACAAGGCCGACGCAATGGGCGTTGAACTTGCATTTTCCAAAGCTGCAGTGGGCGGCGGCGCGCTGTTCCCCTCCCTGCGTCAGGAATACGCAGATCGCGGGATTTCCTGTTTGCAATGCTATGCCACCGCAGATCTGGGAAATATCGCCTATGAAAGCCCAGCAATGGAGGGGATGATCGTCGACGAGCATGTGATCGTCGAAATTGTAACTCCCGGAACAGGCAACCCGGTGGCGCTAGGTGAAGTTGGCGAAGTAGTGGTGACCACCTTGAATCCCGATTACCCGCTGATCCGGTTTGCCACTGGCGATCTGTCGGCAGTTATGCCGGGGGTCTCTCCCTGCGGCCGTACCAACATGCGGATCAAAGGCTGGATGGGCCGGGCCGATCAGACCACCAAGATCAAGGGTATGTTCGTGCGCCCCGAGCAAGTGGCAGCATTGGTCGACAAGCATAGCGAGATCGTTAAGGCACGGGTGGTGGCCAGCCGTGATGGCGAAATGGATGCGATGACCGTGCAGATCGAAGCGGAAGGCGGCGATGAAACGGCTTTTGCCCGCTCAGTGATTGAGGTTCTGAAGCTCAAAGGCAGGATCGAGGTTGTTGCACCGGGCGCTTTGCCCAAGGACGGGCTGGTGATTGAGGATCAGCGAACCTACGACTGACCCGTTTGGAAGATCTGAAAATGCGGGCGCCGGACCAAGGCGCCCGCGCCCTGTTTCGGTAGTAAGCTGGGCTCGCATGTACTTTCCGGCTGGAATTTCCGACAGGAATAGTCGTAATAGGGCGACGCGAAACATCAGCCGGACCCATGACTGCCGCGAATAACCCCATAGAATACGCCCCTAACGGCCGCCGCCGCGGCGGCAAGAGCGGGGGCGGTGTCTTTGCCCTGCTGGCGTGGGGGGTGTCTTTGTCCTGCGTTTTGCCGATGCTGGCGGTTGCTCTTGCAGCGGTGTTTGGCGGTACCGGCACGATCCGCCATCTTGCTGAAACTGTACTGCCGGGCTATTCGCTGACCACGCTGGCGCTGGTGGCGCTGGTGGCATTGGGAACCTTCGCTATCGGCACGGGTGCGGCTTGGCTGGTGTCGATGACCCGTTTTCCTGGTGTCCGGTTCCTTGAGGTGGCACTGGTGCTGCCGCTGGCCTTTCCTGCCTATGTGCTGGCCTACGCCTATACCCATATCCTGGACCACCCAGGCATTGTGCAGGCCACTTTGCGCGAGGTAACCGGCTGGGGGCCGCGGGACTACTGGTTTCCGGAGATCCGCTCCACCGGCGGCGCGGCGGCAATGCTGGTGCTGGTGCTTTACCCTTATGTCTATCTGCTGGCGCGGGCTGCTTTCATGCAGCAAAGCGCAGGTGCATTCCTGGCCGCCCGTGCTCTGGGCAAGAACGCCTGGCAGGCCTTCTGGATGGTCAGCCTGCCAATGGCGCGGCCAGCCATTGCCTCGGGCGTTCTGTTGGCAGTGATGGAGACCATCGCGGATTTTGGCACGGTTTCTTACTTTGGGGTGCAGACCTTTGCCACCGGTATCTACACCAGCTGGTTCTCTCTGGCCGACCGTGGCGGTGCGGCGCAGCTGGCGCTATGCCTTCTAGGCTTTGCTTTGACGCTGGCGGTGGTGGAGCGGGCGACGCGCGGGCGGGCAAAATACCACCATGCGGGTAAGCATCACAACCAAATGCCCCCGGCTGAGCTGAGCGGCATCAAGGCTGCAGCAGCGGTCTTCTTTTGTGCGGTCCCAGTGCTGCTGGGCTTTCTGCTGCCGGTGGTCATTCTATTCACAATGAGTTTCGACTCCGAGCAAAACCTGCTCAGCCGCCGCTATCTCGATTTCACCACAAACTCGATCACTTTGGCAGCGGCGGCAGCGGTGCTGACGGTCGCAGCGGCGGTTTGCCTCGGCTTCTATCAGCGGCTGCGGCCCGGGCGGATGTCTGGTATGGCAGCCTACTTGGCGCGGCTGGGATACGCGGTGCCCGGCGGGGTCATCGCGGTGGGGCTGATTGTGCCCTTTGCCGCCTTTGACAATGCACTGGATGCCTGGATGCGCGAGACCTTCGGTATCCGTACCGGGCTTTTGGTGACGGGGTCCATCTGGCTTTTGGTCGCGGCCTATGGCGTGCGTTTTATGGCGGCGGCACTTGGCGCCTATGAAGGCGGGCAAGCCACCATGCATTCCAACATGGATGCTGCAGCGCGCTCATTAGGGCAGGGGCCTATGGGGATGCTGCGCCGGGTGCATCTGCCGATCCTGACCCCCAGCCTGCTGACAGCACTGCTGATCGTTTTTGTTGACGTGATGAAGGAACTGCCTGCAACACTGATCATGCGGCCATTCAACGTCGATACGCTGGCGGTGCAGGCGCACCGGCTGGCGGCGGACGAACGGCTGGAGGGGGCTGCCGTACCCTCTCTGGTGATCATTGCGGTGGGTTTGCTGCCGGTGATCCTGATCTGCCGCCAGGTGGGGCAGCGGCGCTAGG
>JBFOLS010000727.1:0-3777 GCA_040830225.1 Leisingera sp. | reverse complement strand
GCAAAACCAAGCGGTCTGTTCAGTTCGAACTCTCTGAAAACACGCGGGATACCATTGCCGCATGGATCAAGTCGCCGGAGATGATCGGCTGCCGCTTCATATTTCCCAGCCGGTTTCACGACCGCCTGCATATCTCAACCCGCCAATATGGCCGGCTTGTGCGCGATTGGGTGGCCGCGATTGGACTGGAACCCAGCGGATACGGCACCCATTCGCTGCGCCGGACCAAAGCAGCGGAAATTTGCCGCAAAACCGGAAATCTCAGAGCGGTTCAACTTCTGCTCGGACACACAAAGGTAGACAGCACTGTCAGATACCTTGGCGTCGAACTTGAAGATGCGCTGAGCATTGCCGAGCAAATCGACATTTGAACCACATTGGCGGGCGGCCCATGCCGTTCGCCAACCCGGACCGGACCTGCGTTCGCGCCGCAGCAGTGGGCCGGGTCGAGCCCATGGCTGCCGTCAAGGCCTGGCTTGGAAGCTGCAATCGCAAAAGGCCGCTCGCCGCCCAAAACAGGCATTCATACGGCTTGTTGGAAAACTAGCTCCAAGATCAAAAATACTGAGGCAGGAGTGCTAAACTGGGTGAGGGCTCGTTTTCCACCTGGCAGCAGTCCGCAGCCTTAAGGCTGCGAACTCTAGTTGGTCAGGCCGGAACGATTACGCCGGGAAGATCGTTCACAAGCATTGTGTCATTCGGCTGGAAATGGATGACCGATCGGATCGACTTGCCCGCGTGCAGCAGGTCGAATGCAGTGTTGATCTGCTCATGCGTCATATTGTGGGTGATGTACGGATCAACGTCGAAGTCTCCGCGCAGCCATTCATCCACCATACCTGGCAACTCACTACGGCCCAGCACGCCCCCGAAGGCGGAGCCACGCCATACACGACCTGTTACCAGTTGGAAGGGGCGAGTGGCGATTTCTTCGCCTGCACCCGCCACGCCGATCACGGTGCATTCGCCCCAGCCCTTGTGGCAGCATTCCAGCGCCGCGCGCATCACGTTGACGTTGCCGATGCACTCAAAGGAGTAATCGACGCCGCCGTTGGTCATCTCGATGATGACATCCTGGATTGGCTGCGAGAAATCAGACGGGTTGATACACTCAGTGGCGCCAAGGTTCTGGGCCAGCGGGAACTTGTTGGGGTTGGTGTCAATGCCGATGATGCGGCCCGCGCCCACCAGTTTTGCGCCCTGGATTGCCGCCATGCCAACCGCGCCAAGGCCAAAGATCGCCACGGTCGATCCCGGTTCGACTTTTGCGGTGTTGCGCACAGCGCCGATGCCAGTGGGCACCGCACAGCCCATGACGCTGGCCTTGGACAGCGGTGCTTCCTTGGAGATCTTGGCAACCGCGATCTCGGGCAGGACGGTGTATTCGCTGAAGGTCGAGGTGCCCATGTAGTGATGGATCATTTTGCCCTTGTAGGAGAACCGCGAGGTTCCGTCGGGCATCAGCCCCTGGCCCTGGGTCTTGCGGATCGTCTGGCACAGGTTGGTCTTGCCGGACTTGATGAAGGGGCAGTTGGGGTCTTCGGGGGTATAGAGCGGAATCACATGATCACCCGGTGCCACAGAGGTCACGCCGCGGCCGACCTCCTCGACGATCCCGACACCTTCGTGGCCCAGGACCGCGGGGAACAGGCCTTCGGGGTCGCGGCCCGACAGGGTGAACACATCGGTGTGGCACAGGCTAGTGGTCACGATGCGGACCAGAACTTCGCCTTCCTTGGGGCCTTCCAGATCGATTTCTTCAATCTCCAACGGGCGGTTGGGTTCCCAGGCAATGGCTGCACGGGTCTTCATGGCAGTGCTCCTTCTTCTGTTTTTTGGTTTGCAATGTTATATCGTAACCAAGCTGCACCAAAGGCTGCCGGCCGGGCAAATCTGGCCATTCGGCACGTCAACAAAGCCTAAGAGGACAGACGCATGACCCTGACTGCTTGCCCTAGGCCGGAGCACAAACGATCTGTGGCGCTGGTGGTTTACCCGGGTTTCAAGGCGCTTGAGGCTATCGGCGTGCTTACGGTGCTGAGCTATGCCGGTCGGCACCTGGATCTCGCCAGGCTGAACGGCGGATACGACGTGACGATCATGGCGCCCGAACCCGGCCCTGTGTGTTCCGACACGCTGATGTCGCTGGAGGCTGGCGCGGGCCTGCCCGGGGAGGCGCCGCTCGGCACGGTGTTCATCGTGGGCGCCCAGGATATCGAGACGGTGCTGACGCGGGAAGCGGAGCTCGTTGGATGGTGCAGGCGGCGGGGTTTTGAGGCTGAGCGCTTTGCAGCCCTTTGCACTGGCAGTTTCATCCTTGCCGCTGCCGGTCTGCTGGATGGCCGGAAGGCGGCCACGCATTGGAACTACGCGGCGCGTTTGCAGAAGCTGTTCCCAGTGGTTGATGTCGATGCCGATGCGATCTTTGTGCAGGACGGCCCGCTGTGGACCTCAGCCGGGGTGACCGCAGCGATAGATCTGGCACTGGCCTTTGTGGAGCAGGACTTTGGCCGCGATATTGCGCTGCGGGTGGCCCGCGACATGGTGATGTATCTCAAGCGGCCCGGCGGGCAGTCGCAGTTCAGCACAATGCTGACCGGGCAGATGAGCGGTTCCGCCGGCATGTGCGATATCCGGACCTGGCTGAGCATGCGGTTTGATCGGCCGATGTCGCTGGACGACATCGCCGCGCAAGCCAATATGAGCGTGCGCAGCTTCACGCGCGCCTTTGCCGCCGAATGCGGGGTAACGCCGATGGCCTACCTTGAAGGGCTGCGCTGCGACCGGGCCAAGACCTTGCTTTTAGACACGGATCTGCCGATGAAGACTGTGGCGTTCCGGTCGGGGTTCAGCTCGGACGAGCAGATGCGCAAGGTGTTCCGCCGCCGCTTCTCGCTGTCGCCCCGCGATTACCGGGCCCGGTTCAAAACCGCGGGGATGGCGCCGGGCTGAGGCCTGGTGTGCCGATTTTCTGCGGTTAGTGGAAGGTTTCCTGGGGCTCATGATCCATGGCCGGATCAATCACGGCTAGAAAACGGGTTTCGCCCGTGCCTTCGATAGGCGGCGAGCGGTGCAGCAAGGCGGTCTGCTCTTTGCCAGGCCAGCGGCGGCCGCGCAGCAGAACGGCACTGCCCGGGGACACCGAAAGGGGCGCGGCCTCGGCTCCGGGCTGGGCAAGCTGGGTTCCCGTTCCCCGGTAGGTGCACAGCAAGCGCGCCGTCATATTGTCGACGTGGAACCTGCGGCAGGCGTTTGTGGTGACAACTTCCAGACGCACATGCAGCAGCGGCGTCTCCATGATCTCGCTCATAAGAAACCCCAGCGCGGCGATGTCACCTGCCAGCATGTCCCGCTCCGGTCCGGCGGGTGTTCCAGCCAGGCTGCAGGCCGCCTGAATGCACCCTTCCAGCGCACCGACACCAACAAGGCTGCGCAGCTTGGGCAATTTCTCCGGCGGCAGCCCTGAAATCCAGCTGGCAAACTCAGGCGCCGGATCGCGCTGCCAGATTGCGGCCGCAACACCCGGCTGTTTTATGCCGGACAAGGCCGATGCATCACGCGCTTGCAGCACGGAGCAGGCTTCGCTGCGGGTGGGAAAATCAACAACGTTCATGCTTTTAAACCCTTTCGGAATACCGTCGGGAATCGCGGGACAGCGGGCTGCATTGGTTTGCCTCTAAAGCTCTTGCTCACGGCAGACCGCCCTCTGCCTGGGCTGCCGCCGGCGGCTGTGCATCCTGCGTCAGAAGTGTGATGGCTTCGGACAAAGGCAGAGTC
>JBFOLS010000726.1:0-2534 GCA_040830225.1 Leisingera sp. | reverse complement strand
CCCCACCGGTCACGCAGATGCGGCTCCAGCAGGATCTTGCCCACCCGGCGGTCTGCCGCCAAAACCCGCAGCACTGCACGGTTGCGTGCCGCGTCCAGCTCCAAATCACGCCAGAGCGGCTGCAGAGCACGCAAATCCCAGCGCAGGGTAAGCCAGTTTGACGGACAGTTTGCTGGACCCGGCTCAAAAGCAAAATACCCGATAGGCGACCGCGTTGCTCCGGGCTCATACGCTTGAGCTCCTGAATAGTAAAAGGCCAGATCAGCTTTGCGCCCATCGTGATGTGACAGATGCGGCAGCAGCGGAAAGCCGGTAAAGAACGGGAAATTGGCATCGAGGACCTGTGTGACGGTGCCGGGATACTCCGCGTCCACGGCAACCGCTGCATCCCGCAGCAGCTCTGCCATCTGCGGAACGACATAGTTCCGGTTCAGGGCGCAGTAGAACCAGGACTGCACCTGCAGCGGCCCGCGGTCCACGCAGCTGAGCGCAACCCGCCCGAACTGGGGAGCCGTCCATGCCGCCGCCAGGCTGAGCCCTGCATAGAGAATCAGGAACGCCAGCAGCCTGCGCCGGAAAATGAGCGCTGCAAGCCAGGCAATGCCGCCAAGCTGCGTGAGAAGGGTCAGAAGAATAACGAGTGCCAGATGGCCAATGATTTTGAACATGGCGGCACGCTGGCACCGCGCACTGGCCAGAGCAAGGCGCAGATTCCTCCAAACTGGCCCTAAGTCCAGATTGCACCGCGTTTAGGTCCACCCTAAGGTGGCGCGCATGGCCATTTCTGTCGACACCTTCTTTCTCAATCCCGATGCCCAGGGCACCCTGCAGGCGCAGATCCAAGAGATGATTGCCGAGGGCATTCTCTCGGGCCGGTTCCGGGTTGGAGAAAAGCTGCCGTCCTCGCGCAAGCTGGCAGCGCATCTCGGGATCAGCCGGATCACGGTGACGCTGGCCTATACCGAGCTTTTGGCCAATGACTACCTCACCTCGCGCGGGCGATCGGGGTATTTCGTATCGGACAATGCGCCGGTGCCGCCCTCTTATACGCCGCAGCAGAAGTCCGGCGATTCCGTGGACTGGGGCAAGGCACTGGCGCGGAGTTTCACCGGCGGCGACACGCCACGAAAACCAGAGGGCTGGCGCGATTACCGTTACCCCTTCATTTACGGCCAGGCTGATGCTTCGCTGTTTGATCATGCCAACTGGCGGCTGTGCGCGCTGCGGGCGCTGGGGCAAAAAGACTTTGCCGCGCTGGCCAATGACTATTTCGACCAGGACGATCCGCTGCTGCTTGAATATATCGCGCGGCACACCCTGCCCCGGCGCGGCATCACGGCGCGGCCCGAGGAGATCCTGATCACGCTGGGCGCTCAGAACGCGCTGTGGATCACCTGCCAATTGCTGCTGAACCGCGGGCGGCGGGCGGCTGTTGAAGATCCGGCCTATTACACCCTGCGCGACCAAGTGGTGCAGACCCGCTGCCAACTGGATTGCATTCCCGTTGATGAGGGCGGACTGCCGCCGGAAAACATCTCTGAAGACACCGACGTGATCTTCTGCACCCCTAGCCACCAGAGCCCGACCACCTTCACCATGCCGATGGAACGCCGCAAGGAGCTGTTGCAGCGGGCCAGCGACATTGATGCGGTGATTGTCGAGGACGATTACGAATTCGAAATGTCCTTCCTCGGCGCCCCCTCGCCCTCACTGAAGTCACTCGATACCGAAGGACGGGTGATTTACGCCGGCAGCTTCTCGAAATCGCTGTTTCCGGGGCTTCGGCTGGGTTACCTGGTCGGCTCGGAGCCCTTCATCCGCCAGGCCCGCGCCCTGCGGGCCAGCGTGCTGCGGCATCCGCCG
Organism: Leisingera sp.; assembly: GCA_040830225.1. Classification (GTDB taxonomy): domain Bacteria; phylum Pseudomonadota; class Alphaproteobacteria; order Rhodobacterales; family Rhodobacteraceae; genus Leisingera. The sequence continues at coordinate 671 of JBFOLS010000726.1, read as the reverse complement.
GGCCATGTGCAGCGCACCGTCGCCTACTTCCTGTCGCTCGGTCACTACGATGCCCAGATCCGCCGCACCGCCAAGGTTCTGCATGACCGCCGCGCAGTGATTGAGGATGCAATCCGCAAGCATGACTTGACCATCGCCGGTGTCGGCAGCTTCGGCGGCTCGGCCTTGTGGATGCAGGCGCCGGAGCATGTGGATGCCACTGCGGTTGCCGAACGGCTCAAGGAAAAGAGCGTCATCATTGAACCCGGCGCGCCGTTCTTTGCCGCCGAGCACCGAAAACAGAACTTTTACCGGTTGGGCTATTCCTCAATTCCCGCCACCCGAATCGAACCCGGGCTCGCCTTGCTCGCCAAAGCTCTGAAGCAGGGATGAGCTAAAACTCCACTGCCGCCATCCGCGACAAATGATACCAAACGTATCATTTAATGAGCCATTGTGTTTTACGGCGTTCTAACGCTGTGACCGGCTGATGCTTATGTGAAAATCCGGCTGCACTATTTTCATAGATCCGGTTTTGGACCTATCCGGGCTTCAGAACTGGCCCTAACCCGGCCTGCACCTGCCCCCTAAACCAGAGTCAATTCCCGGCATTCCGCCCGGGGGAATTCCGCGTCTCATTCAGGAGAACCCGCCATGAAAATGACCACCGAAGAAGCCTTCGTCAAAACACT
>JBFOLS010000725.1:0-2496 GCA_040830225.1 Leisingera sp. | reverse complement strand
TTTTGACCAGAAAGAAGCTCAGGCCTTGAGCGTGGCCAGGGCCTCTGCCAGATCGATGGCACCGTCATAGAGCGCGCGGCCGGAGATGGCGCCATTGAGCGGCGCGCCGCAGGACTTCAGCGCGCGCAGATCGTCCAGCGAGGAAACCCCGCCGGAAGCAATGACAGGAATGCTGACGGCATTGGCCAGGTCGGCGGTGGCCTCGATATTCGGGCCTTTCATCGCGCCGTCGCGCAGGATGTCGGTGTAGATGATGGCAGCAACGCCTGCGTCTTCAAAGCTCTTGGCGAGGGCGGTGACCATCACATCGGTTTCCTCGGCCCAGCCCTTGGTCGCGACCTTGCCGTTGCGGGCGTCGATGCCGACGGCGACTTTGCCGGGGAACTCGCGGGCCGCTTCGCGCACCAGGTCCGGGTTCTCCACCGCGACGGTGCCCAGGATGACGCGCGCCAGGCCCTTGTCGATCCAGCGTGCGATGGTGGCCATGTCGCGGATGCCGCCGCCCAGCTGTGCGGGCACCTTGGTCTGTTTCAGGATTTCCTCGACCGGCGCGGCATTGACCGGCTCACCGGCAAAGGCGCCGTTCAGGTCCACCAGGTGCAGCCACTCGCAGCCCGCCTCGACAAACTCCAGCGCCTGGGCGGCGGGGTTGTCGTTGAACACGGTGGTCTTGTCCATTTCGCCATGCAGCAGGCGCACGGCCTGGCCGTCTTTGAGGTCAATCGCGGGGTAGAGGATCATCCGGGCGGTCCTTCGTGAAATCTAGCTGGCGGTGTTTTGCACAAGGCGGGACGGAATTGCAACGCGACCCGAAGTCAACCTTGCCTTGGCGCCGGGATCAGGAACAGGCTGCCTGAAAACAGGGAGGAAATGGAATGAAACACTTGCTGGCAGGGGCAATCCTTGCGGGGCTGTCAGGCGCAGCTGCGGCGGATCCGGCCTCAGGCGTGTGGAAAACCGAACCCGGAGATACCGGCGGCTACCTTTATGTGGCAGTCGGCCCTTGTGGCGCAGCTGTCTGCGGGACGATCGAGGCGGCCTACAGCGCAGACGGGGCCGAACAGGCGGGGTACGAGCACAAGGGCAAGCGGATGATCTGGGACATGGCAAGCGCGGGCGGCGGCAGCTATTCGGGCGGCAAGATCTGGGCGCCGGATTCCGGCAAGACCTATGCTTCGAAAATGTCCCTCAGCGGCAACGCGCTGACCGTGAAGGGCTGCGTGGCCGGCGGGCTGATTTGCCGCGGCCAGACCTGGAAACGCGTCAAGTAAACCTATAGCAGGCCCAGCTGCACCGGGATCGGCGCATATCCGCGCTTCAGCTGCCGGTCCCGGAAGCGTTCAAAGATAGCCAGCGCCTCTCCGTGGCCGGCAAAATAGGTGCGTTTCTGCGCTCCGCCCGGGGCGTTCAACGGCCCAGACACACGCTCGACGCACCAGTCGCCGAACAGAGTCGGCGTCAGGCTCAGGAGGCAATAGCGGTGCTTGCCTTCGGCGTGGTCGTATTTCTCGAAGCGGACGTGCAAAGGAGGACCGTAAGGAGCAGAAAAGGTCCGCCCCGTATGCATCGAAGCGGACCTCTTGTCCATCGCCGGACGCGGGTGATTTTAATGGCTGGCGCGGGGGCTACACCTCGCCGGTGTATTCGCCGCGCGCCGGGTAGTTATTGGGAATGGCAAAATCCAGCGCCGCTACCAGCTCGGCAAAATGCGGGCGCACAAACGGCATGGTCTGAACTGAGCCGTAGTAGAGCGTCTGCTCCGGTGTCACCAGGAACAGGCCGGGCTCTGAGAACAGTGCGGGTTCTTCGATGCCGATCGAGGTCTTGCCGCGCGAGGTGGAGATGTAGAGGCCCCATTCTTTGGCTACGGAAAGAGGCAGATCATAGCCGAAACGCAGTTCCTTGGCCTCGATCTTATCGGCCATGGCGCGAGTGCGCTCCTCGCCGTCGGAGCTGATAGCGATGCAGTTGACGCCGCGCTCGGCGAAGGCCGCGACCTTCTTCTCGAATTCCTTCAGGTAGGTCGCGCAGATCGGGCAGTGCAGACCGCGGTAAAAGCAGATCACGGTGCCGCGCTCGGCCGTTTCCGAGGACAGGTCAAACTGCCCGTGGTCCAGCGTCGGCAGGGTCAGGTCCGGGGTCTTCTGGCGGGGGATCAGCATGTGATTGGTCCTCGTGAGTGGTGGTGTGGATTGTGTGAGTGGTGGTGCTTGCCTAGAGGTGTCGCGCAGTTTACTGTCTCAAAAATCCGAAAAATCTGATGGAAACACCGGAATCCATGGACCGCCTCACCACCTTGATGGACCGCTTTCAACTGTCCGTGCAGGCCGCAGAGGCGGGGGAGGCCAATCTGATTGCGCTCGCGGGTGGTGCGGATACCCCCGCCCGGATTCTCTACCGCCCACGCGGGCCGCTTGCAGATACGGGAAGCGACACCGCCATGTGGGCCGCGCGGGGGGAATGGGCAGGGCAAAGTAACCCCTTCCTGGCGGCGCT
>JBFOLS010000724.1:0-4636 GCA_040830225.1 Leisingera sp. | reverse complement strand
GTTGCCCCCTACAGCTACAAATCAGGCAGAACCGGGGCGATGTCCCGAGGCGGCAGTGCCAGGGCCCGCAGCAGCTCAGTCTCCGGGGTCGGCGAAGGGCCCAGCCGGTCAAGGATCTGCTGATGCAGGGCATGGGTTGCGGCCGGGCCGCGGCGCTGCGGCGGGGGGGGAGGCAATTCTGCCAGCGCCTGCTGGAGGTTTCGGGCCGGGGCAGGGGCGGATGCATCCTGCAGCTCGTGCGGCGGCAGAGCCTCCAGCACATCAGCGCCGTCGCGGATCAGCACCGCGCCATCGCGGATCAGCCGGTTCCAGCCTGAACTGCGGGTATCAAACGGGTGGCCAGGCCCTGCCAGCACCTCGCGGCCATAGTCCAGCGCATCCTGGGCGGTGATCAGACTGCCGGATTTTGCAGCCGCTTCCACCACCGCAACGGCGCGGGATATGCCTGCAATGATCCGGTTGCGCTTGGGGAAGTCGCGGGCCTGGGGTGTTCTGCCCATCGGCTGTTCCGACAGCCGCAGGCCTGTTTCGCTTATCTTTCGGGCCAGCGCGGCGTTTTCTGCCGGGTAGATCACGTCGGCACCGCCCGCTAGCACGGCAATGGTGCCCGTCTCCACTGTTGCCTCATGAGCGGCAGTGTCGACACCGCGCGCCATGCCTGAAACCACCGTATAGCCCGCTTCGCCCAGGCTCCGGGCCAGCGACCGGGCCATACGCAGCCCCAGCGAGGAGGCATTACGGGCTCCGACGATGGAAATCATTGGCCGTTTCAGCACTGATGTATCGCCAATCGCCCAGATCAGCGGCGGCGCATCCTTCAGGGCGGCAAGAAGACGGGGGTATTCAGGGTCCGAAAAGCACAAAAGCCGCGCTTTGGCGGCTTTTGCGGCCTCTATTTCGGCGTCCACCGCACTGGCAGGGCATGTTTCATACCCTTTGATACCTGCGGAGCGTGCCACTTCGGGCAACGCATCCAGCGCATTCTGCGCTGAACCATACTGTGCGAGCAGCCGGTGAAACGTCACCGGGCCGACCCGCTTGGAGCGCAACAGACGAAGCCAGGAATACTGCGTATCTTCCGTGGTGGGTGGGAGTGGGGGGTGAGTGGAAGAAAATGCTTCTTCAGTCATCCGCAGCTCCGCCTGTTTGCAGGACTAGAATTAACCCCAGGCTGGTTAACAGGTGGTGAACGCGATGTGTTTTTTTAGAAATGCCTCGAAAATTTTCGTAAGTAACCAAAATGAATGGAGAATTAGGGATCTTCTTTTGGTTGCTCGGATCTATTCATGCACATCCAGGCCGGGCATTTTGGAGCTCGGCCTGGAAAATCTGACTGAAACTTAGGCTGGCGGTTGACCGCTGGGCGCTCAAGCGGCCGAGCCGCCCACGGTCAGACCGCCCATCAAAACCGAGGGCTGGCCGACGCCGACAGGCACCCATTGGCCTGCCTTGCCGCAATTGCCCATGCCGGGGTCCAGCGCCATATCGTTGCCGAGCCCGCGAATCTGCTTGAGTGCTGTCGCGCCGTCGCCGATCAGCGTGGCGCCTTTGACCGGCGCACCAACCTTGCCGTCCTGGACCCTGTAAGCCTCGGTGCAGGAGAACACGAATTTGCCGTTGGTGATATCCACTTGGCCGCCGCCGAATCCGACGGCCCAGATGCCGTCCTTGATCCCTGCAACCAGATCGCCCGGATCCGCTTCGCCGCCCAGCATATAGGTGTTGGTCATCCGTGGCATCGGGGCATGGGCATAGCTCTGCCGCCGCCCGTTGCCGGTGGGAGTGACACCCATCAGCCGTGCATTCTGCCGGTCCTGCATGAAGCCGACCAGGACGCCGTCTTCGATCAGCGTGGTCTTTTGGCTGGGAGTGCCTTCGTCATCCACGGTAATCGATCCGCGCCGGTCCGGGATGGTGCCGTCATCCAGCACCGTGACCCCCTTGGCGGCGATCTGCTGGCCCATCAGACCGGCAAAGGCGGACGAGCCCTTGCGGTTAAAGTCGCCCTCCAACCCGTGGCCGATGGCTTCGTGCAGCAGAATGCCCGGCCAGCCGGGGCCAAGCACAACATCCATTTCGCCGGCCGGGGCAGGGACCGCGTCCAGGTTGACGAGGGCAATCCTCAGCGCCTCCTGCACCTGCGCTTGCCAGTGTTTGGGATCGACTAGGCCGTCCAGGCCCAGCCGCCCGCCGCCGCCCGCGGATCCGCTCTCGCGGCGGCCGTCCTTTTCCACGATCACCGATACGTTCAGCCGTGCCATCGGGCGGATATCGCTGACCCGCACCCCGTCGGCGCGCAGAATCTCCACTTCCTGCAGCGAGGCGGCCAGTGACGCGGAAACCTGCACCACGCGTTGATCCAGATCACGTGCATAGGAATCAATCTCGCGCAAAGTCTCAACCTTCACCGGAAACGGCATGGCGCTGATCGGGTCGGCGTCAGTATAGAGCTTGCTGTTGGTGGCCTGGGGCGGATCCGAATAGGTGCCGCCGCCTGTCCCCACCGCCAGCTTGGCGGTCTCCGCCGCCCGCTTCAGCGAGGCGATGGAAACATCGGTGGAATGCGCGTATCCGGCCACATCGCCGTTCACAGCCCTTAAACCAAAGCCTTCGGAGGCATCATAACTGGCGCTGCGCAACCGCCCGTCGTCAAAGGACAGCGCCTCGGACTTGCGGCGTTCGGCAAAGATCTCTCCGTCCTCCGCCCCGTTCAGCGTATCGCGCAGACAGGCCAGGGCCTCATCTTCGGGAAGCGCGGTTTCAAAAGGGCGGAAGGCTGGGTTTTCCATGGCACGGTCCTCAGATTTTTTTGATCTAAATCAAGAAAGCGACGGTTTGACGCTTGGCTGCCTCTTTATCTGTACGCCCGAATATGATTTTAAGCGGCGTCAAAGACAACGGGGCAGGTGCGTTTTGTGGAATCATTGATTCCCCGCATTCGTGCTGCCGCCAGAACAATGCGATCAACCGATCAGGACAGAACATGAAAAACGCTTTGATGCTTTCGGGCCTTTTCGCCGGCCTTTCGAGCCTTCCAGCAATGGCGCAAGAAGGCCTGAAAACCATTGGTAAGCCGGTTGACGGCGGTCTGAACTTCCAGCCGGCGGCGACCTCGCTGATGGATGGGATCGTTCGGCTGGACTGGATGATCCTGGTGATCATCACCGTAATCTGCGTTTTCGTCGCGGCATTGCTGCTGTGGGCGATCGTCCGCTTCAACCGCCGCGCCAACCCGACCCCGGCCAAGTTCACCCACCACACCCCGATCGAGATTGCCTGGACCATCATTCCGATTCTGGTGCTGGTGTTCATCGGTTCCTTCTCGCTGCCGCAGCTGTTTGCCCAGCAGGAAATTCCGGAAGGCGACATCAACATCAAGGTGACCGGCTACCAGTGGTACTGGGGCTATGAGTATGAGGACCACGAGTTCGGCTTTGAAAGCTTCCTGCTGCCCAAGGAAGAGCTGGCAGCAAACGGCTATGCCGAGGACGAGTACCTGCTGGCCACCGACACCGCCGTTGTCGTGCCCTCGGGCAAGACCATCGTGATGAACGTGACCGCAGCCGACGTGATCCACTCCTGGACCATCCCGGCCTTCGGCGTGAAGCAGGACGGCGTTCCTGGCCGCCTGGCGCAGCTGTGGTTCAAGGTGGATGAAGGCAAGGAAGGCATCTACTTCGGCCAGTGCTCCGAGCTCTGCGGCAAGGATCACGCCTACATGCCGATCACCGTCAAGGTTGTGACCCAGGACGAATACGATGCCTGGCTGAAAGGTGCGATCGACGAATACGCGGGCACCCCGCAGGCCTATCAGGTCGCCTCGAACTGATAACTGGCTATATGGAGCTTGAGGGAGCTCCATATGGTTCAGGAAAGAAAAGAGGGTGCGCAGCGATGCGCACCTGTTGCCGCCAAAGGACGCAAGATGACCGACGCAAGCATCAACGCCAGCCGTGCATATGAGGACGAGGCCAGCTTTGGCGATTACTTCGCCCTGCTGAAGCCGCGCGTCATGTCGCTGGTTGTGTTCACCGCTCTGGTCGGCCTGCTGGCGGCTCCGGTTGGCGTGCACCCCGTTGTCGGCTTCTGCGCCATCCTGTTCATCGCCATCGGCGGCGGCGCTTCCGGCGCACTCAACATGTGGTGGGATGCGGACATCGACAAGGTGATGAAGCGCACCAAGGGCCGCCCGATCCCGGCTGGCAAGGTCGAGCCGGGCGAGGCGCTGGCATTGGGCCTGGCGCTGTCGGGCCTGTCGGTGATCATGCTGTCGCTGGCTGCCAATGTCTTCGCCGGTGCGTTCCTGGCCTTCACCATCTTCTTCTACGTGGTGGTCTACACCATGTGGCTCAAGCGGGCGACGCCGCAGAACATTGTGATCGGCGGTGCCGCGGGTGCCTTCCCGCCGGTCATTGGCTGGATTGCCGCCACCGGCACCATGTCGGTTGAGCCCTGGCTGATGTTCCTGCTGACCTTCATGTGGACGCCGCCGCACTTCTGGGCGCTGGCGCTGTTCATGCGCTCCGACTACGACGACGCAGGCGTGCCGATGCTGACCGTGACCCACGGCCGCCGCTCCACCCGCATCCATATTCTGGCTTACACCGTGCTGCTGGCCCTGCTGGCCGTTGGCACT
>JBFOLS010000723.1:0-3374 GCA_040830225.1 Leisingera sp. | reverse complement strand
GTGGCCGAGGCGCGGCCCAGTTCGCGCGCGATTTGCGAGTAGCTGCGGGTCTCGCCCGCCGGGATGGTCAGCAGATAGCGCCAGACCTCGCGTTCAAACCCGGTGCCATGCAGCGCCAGCGGGGTTTTGAAGTCCGCCCCCTCGCCCGCAAAGAACCGGCGCAGCTCTTCGGCAATCTGCTCCGTTGGCGCCGGACGGCCAAAGCCGAGGCCTCCCGGCTGCGCCTTTTGCAGCTTGGCCACCTCCCGCGGCAGCGCTTTGCGGTCGGCGAATTCCAAAAGGTGCAGCTGGTGCTGGCAGCTGATCGCGATCATCGCCCCCAAGGGCGTGTCGATCCAATCGGCCAGCAAGAGCGCATCCTTGCGGAAAGCACCCGGTGCCAGCCCAACCAGTTTGGCAAAGGCGGCGCGGAAGGCGCTGGCGCTTTCGAAACCCGCGTCGATCTGCGCTGCGATCACCGGCTCTCCCGCCTTCAGCGTGGTGAACCCCTCGCGCAGGCGGCGCTGGCGGGCCATCTCCAGGAAGGTCATGCCGAAATGCCGCTTGAAGGCGCGGCGCACGGTTGACGCGTCCAGCCCCATCCGCACCAGATCCCCCTCGCCCCAGCGGTAGGCCGGGCGCTCCTCCAGCTTCGCCAGCAGGCCCTGCACCATCGGGTCGTCTCCGGCGGCCGCAGCCAGCGGCTTGCAGCGTTTGCAGGCGCGGAATCCCGCCTCGATGCATTCGCCGGGGGTGGCATAGAACCGGCAGTTCTCGAACTTGGGGTTACGCGCCGGGCAGGTCAGCCGGCAGAAGATGCCGGTGGAGGTGACGCCCACATAGGCGCGGCCCTCGTAAGCGGCATCACGGGTGGTCAGCGCTTGGTAAAGCGTCTGGGAATCAGGCAGGTCAAACATCATGCGGCGAGCTTAGACCAGCAATACCCGCCAATGCGCCGAAGATCGGGCGTTGATGTTCAAAACCCGTTGATCCGGACTGGTTTCATGCCCGGCGGGCAAAGGCCGTGGCGGCTTGGCCCAGAATGAAGACGCCGGTGCTGCCGATGATCGCCGCCGCAATACGGTTCAGCTTTTGCAGCGCATCAGCCCGCGCCATCATTTGCCGCGCCCCGGAGGCCAGCAGCGCATAGGGGCTCAGCGTCGCAAACAGAACCAGCACGGTCAGGATACTCAGCGCAGCCCACTGCATGACGCCCACGGCTTCCAGATCGATGACCGTCGGCAGCAGCGCCAGATAGAAGATGATCGTCTTGGGGTTGCCCAGGGTCAGCGCAAATCCGGACAGAAAGGTCTTGGCGGATCTGCGGTCAGCGGCCTTGGCAACCGCCGTCAGGCCCGCCTCGCTGCGCCAGAACTTATAGGCCAGATAGACCAGATAGGCCCCGCCCAGCACCTTGATCGCCAGCAGCGCCCCCGAGAACAGCTGCGCAATGGCGGCCAGGCCGGCAATGGCAACGGTCAGATAGACCACATCCCCCAGCGCAATACCCGCCAGGAACACCAGCGAGACCTTCAGGCCGCTGCCCAGGGATTGCCCAACAAGCCCCGCCACCCCCGGTCCGGGAATGACCGCGGCAATCGACAAGGCGATGGAATAAGCGATAAGCGGGGCGAGCAGGTCCATGCGGGAAATCCTGTTTTCTGAATCACCGCGAACCTAACAGCCTGCCTGCTACGGGCAAGCCTATAGCTGGCATGCACGCAAATGTTGCGCACCCGCCGCACGCCCGCTTCACAGGATTCTCACCCGCCCGTGCCAAACTCCCCGCAGATCGATCCCCCGCCATGACCCCGCGCAAGGGCCATGATACGAGGCGCAGGCATCTGTGCGGCCGCCTGCGCAACACCCGGAGACCGGCCCCGATAAAAAGGGGGTCGTCCAGGAAATCCTGTCCGAGCAGGCCCCCGGCGGGGTCTGTCCATTCTCCAATCCGGCGGCGCCGCCCCTCTGATACGGGCTTCAGCGCAGAACGTCACAACACGCAGACATCGCCGGAAACAGCGGTGCAGCAGACATGAAAAAGGCCGCCCTGCCGGGCGGCCCTGTTCGTGCTGCTAAAAGGCAAACCTTACTTCGGCCCCAGCGCCACCAGTCCCTTCAGGATGTCGATAGCATAAGCCAGCTGATAATCCTGCTCGCGCAATTCGGCGGCTTTCTCTGCCTTCTCGCGGTCGGCTTCGATCTGGCGGATCTCATCCTCGCTGAGGGAATCGTTGTTCAGGCTGCCGCGCAGGTCGGCTTCGGACCGCGAACGACGGGTGGAGCTGTCCTCTTCCTCGGCCGAGGCGGTGCGGCGGGGCTGTTCCACGACGATGTCGGGCGACACGCCCAGCGCCTGGATCGAACGGCCCGATGGGGTGTAATAACGCGCGGTGGTCAGGCGCATGGCGCCGTCGCCCTTCAGCGGCATCACGGTCTGGACCGAACCTTTGCCGAAGCTCTTGGTGCCCACCACGATGGCGCGGCGGTGGTCCTGCAGCGCGCCGGCCACAATCTCGGACGCCGAAGCCGAGCCGCCGTTGATCAGCACCACGATCGGCTTGCCGTCGGCCAGATCGCCCGGGGTGGCGTTGAAACGCTCGCCGTCTTCCGGGTTGCGGCCGCGGGTCGAGACGATCTCACCGGTTTCCAGGAAGCTGTCAGCCACCTTGATCGCCTGGGTCAGGAGCCCGCCCGGGTTGTTGCGCAGATCCAGCACGATGCCGTTGACATTGTCCATGCCGCCGGCTTCCTCGATCTGCTTTTTCAGGCCGGATTCCAGGTTCGGCGTGGTCTGGTCGTTGAAGGTGGTGATCCGCATCACAACGGTGTCGCCTTCGGTGCGGCCGCGCACCGCGGTCAGCTTGATGGTGTCGCGGATGATGGAGACGTCGAAGGGCTCATCCTCTCCTTCGCGCACCACAGTGATCACGATTTCCGAGCCCACCGGCCCGCGCATCAGGTTGACGGCCTCGTCCAGCGACAGGCCCAGCACGCTTTCGCCGTCCACATGAGTGATGAAATCGCCGGATTCCATGCCGGCCTCATCCGCCGGGGTGCCGTCGATCGGCGAGACAACTTTGACGAAGCCCTCTTCCTGGGTGACCTCGATGCCGAGGCCGCCGAACTCGCCGCGGGTCTGCACCCGCATCCGGCTGGCGTCATCGGGCGACAGATAGCTGGAATGCGGGTCCAGCGAGGTCAGCATGCCGCCGATGGCCGCTTCGATCAGCTCTTTCTCGTCGACTTCCTCGACATATTGCGCACGGATGCGCTCGAAGATGTCGCCGAACAGGTCCAGCTGCTCATACACATTTGCCTCGCGCGCGCCTTCCTGCGCCAGCAAGGGGCCTGCGACGTAGGTTGTTGCAACAATCCCTGCCAGCGTGCCGCCC
>JBFOLS010000722.1:0-3188 GCA_040830225.1 Leisingera sp. | reverse complement strand
CATGATACAAGGCACAGGCGAACTGTGAGGCCGCCTGCGCAGCACCCGGAGACCGGCCCTGATAAAAAGGGGGTCGTCCAAGCCAGCTTGCCCGAGCAGGCCCTGCGGGGTCTGTCCAGCTCCATCCGGCGGCGCCGCCACCCTTCACGGGACCCGCGCCATGAAAGACAGCACCATCCAAAAGCAGAACCGCCCGGGCAGGCTGCCCCGGCGGCTCTCCGCGCTGCGTGCATGATAGCAAGCCGCGGCCAATGCCGCTTCTTTCTGGTCTCAATTACTCTGGGGGTGAGGCCCTGCAAGGGCCGAGGGGGCAACGCCCCCTTTGCAAGCGGCGCCTGCTGCCGCCGCGGTGCCGGCCAAAGCCCCGGCTTCAGTCGAACTTGCGCGACGGCGCCATCACCATGGCTTCGCCCACCAGCACCTTCTTGCCGTCCACCATGCAGCGGCAGTCCAGTTTGACGCGGCGCTTGTCGATCACGATGTCGGTCACCTCGACCTCGGCCAGCACCATGTCGCCGGGGCGCACCGGGGCCAGGAATTTCAGCGACTGGCTCATATAGATGGTGCCGTGGCCGGGCAGCTGCTCGCCGATCACCGCCGAGATCAGCCCGGCGGTCAGCATCCCGTGGGCAATGCGGCCCTGAAAGATGGTGTCCTGGGCATAGTCATCATCCATATGCACCGGGTTATGGTCGGTCGAGACCTCGGCAAACATCTGGATGTCCTCATCGGTGATTGTTTTGCGCAGATAGCGCACCATGCCCATCTCGATGTCTTCGATGCAGATGGTTCCGCGCGGCATGTTGTCCAACATCTCATCCTCCGTTCACCTGGCCTCTTGCAGGTGCCGTTGTAACATTTGCGCGCTCCATTGCCCGCTTGCGCAACTTTATTACTTTGCAGGTGCAGAAAATCAAGAGGTTTCTGACAAAAGAAAACCCCGCCGGTCCGGGCGGGGTTCGAAATCAACAGACGGCGCCTGTTGTCAGGGCAGGGTCGGCCGCAGGCCGTTTTACCGCAGGAAACCAATGGCATAGGTGGGTGCGGACTGCTCCTGCGCCAGGTAGGCCTGCAGCGCGTCAGCGTCCGGCTGGACCGATGTCTTTGTTTCTCTGGCCGCAAGCCCGCCGGTAATGAACAGAGAATCGATGCCTTCCCCCATGGCGCCGGCAATATCCGTATGCGGCCCGTCGCCGATTGCCAGGATCTCGGAATCGGCAATGCCCGGGGCAACTTCCTGCAGCCGCAGCCGGGCCAGGTCGTAGATCGGCGGATGCGGTTTGCCGAAGTAGAGGCTCTCGCCGCCCATTTCGCTGTAGAGCCGCGCCAGCGCCCCCGCGCACCACTCCCGCTTTTCGCCGCGGTCGACGATGATGTCGGGGTTGGCGCACAACAGTTTCATGCCCTTCTGCTTGGCATAGAGGAAATCCGCCCGGTTCACCTCCGGGTCCGCCATGGTGTCGAACGGGCCGCAGCAGACGATGCCTTCGGCCTCCTGCAGCGGCACCCGGGTGATCTCCACCGGCTCATGGATCACATGCAGCGGCTCGAAAAAGCCCGCGTCGCGCTGCCATTCGCCCATGAAGTAGACCTTGTTGCCCACGGCGCCCGTGAACATCGCCGCCCGCGCGGAATCGCCCGAGGTCGAGATGGTGTCATAGGCATCATCCGGCACGTTGAACTGCCCCAGCTGCGCCGCCACGCCCGCGCGCGGCTTCGGCGAGTTGGTGACCAGCACCACGATGCCGCCCTGCGCCCGGTAGGCTTTCAGCGCCGCTACCGCATCGGGAAAGGCGGTGATGCCGTTGTGCACGCAGCCCCAGAGATCGACAAACAGCGCCTTGTAGCGGCTGGAGACGTCGGAGAGCGAGTTGATGATCTGGGTCATGGCCGGGCCTTCTTGCGCGTGGATCTGTTGCGACAGCTATGGCAGAGGCGGCCCGGAATGACCAGCCGCCGAGACGGGCAGAGACAGGTTGCAGGGCTCCAGCATTCCAGGAGAGTTGACCGGGCAGCCGAATCTGTAAAATATGCCAAGGGTCTATTAATCAAGAAGTTTTCATGAAACCGATTTTCCGGGCGCTCGCCGGTCTGGCGGTTGCTGTGGGCCTGTCCGCTTGCGGCACCGCTTTTTAAACTGCCCGAACTGGGAGAGGCGCAATCCCTGGCAGCAACAAATATGTTTGCCGAAGCCCGCGCTGAAGGTCCGCGCAAGCCCCTGTCTCCGTCTGCCGCCGAGCGCCGCTTCAAGCGCGTGGCGGGACGGATCGGCCCGGCGGGGCGGAGCTGCTGCAGGCCGCTGACTGCGGACCGTGCGGGATTTGACTGCAACGCCGACATTGGCATCGACCGGGAGATGAAGGAGCGCAACGCCTATTTCACCTACCGCGAAGGCAAGCCGGTGATCCGGATTTCGCTGCCGATGCTGCGGGATTCCGCCAGTGACGACGAGGTGGCCTTCATTCTTGGCCAGGAGTACGGCCATCTGCTCGGGCGCCACGTTGAAAAATCCGAGCAGCAGGCGCTGGCCGGGGCGCTGATCCTTGGCGTTCTGGCAGCAGCGGCCTCGGCGGATTCGGGTGTTTGCGACCCGTCGCCGGTCAGTGACAGCATGGACATCGGCGCTGCGATCGGCGACCGGGCCTATTCCCAGACCTACGAATTGGAGAGCGACACCCTGGGCACTAGAATCACCCATGCCGCGGGTTATGGCCCGATCAAGGGCGCGCGGTTCTTTGCCCGGCCGGAGGCGGCGCGTACTGAGGCGGGCAAGCTGTCCTTCTGGGGCACGCATCCGCCGGATGCCAAGCGCCTGGCCACGGTGATTGCCACAATGGAGCAGGTCGAAGCGAAGGTGGAGCTGCAGAAAGTGCAATGACCGCAGCGGGCTGGGCCAGCTTGAGACGCCCTCTGCGCGAGGGCGTTTCACTGCGGGGACGCACCTCATGCTGCTGGTTCTTCGATTGCCGGGCCTAGCAACTTTCAGGGGTGCAGGTGGTACGCATTGAAACTCCAAGTTTTTCTTAACCACTCTCTCTTAGGGTGAATATGGAGCAACTGTATGGTGTATTAACGATGTTTCGAACTCTTCCGATGAAAACCCGGTTGATCTATTCCGGTATTGTTTCAATTGCGTCCGTTCTCATTCTTGCGGTGGCGGCAGTTTACAGCCTGTGGCAGAGCGAGCT
>JBFOLS010000721.1:0-6387 GCA_040830225.1 Leisingera sp. | reverse complement strand
GCAGCGGCAGCAGACCGAGGCTGTCAAAGTTGATCTCTGCCAGTTCGCGCAGGCGCTGCGGGCGGTTGAGGTAGGCCCATTCGGCGCGCAGCACGCCGAGGCGCACCTGAGCGGCACCGATTTCACGCTGCAGCTGGCGGGTTTCTTTCAGCACCTGCTGGGTGGCGTAGTTTTCGCGGTAGGCCCAGAAGGCCAGGCCAAAGACGGCAAGACAGGTTGCGATGTAAAGCAAAGTCTTCATCTGCGCGCCTCTTTCAGCTGCGGCATTCCAAGTTCCTTGGCCGAGATCGGCCCCGGCGCGGCATCGGTGCGGCGCCCCACCCGCAAGCGGGCGGACCGGGCGCGCGGGTTTTCGGCCAGTTCCTGATCGTCCGGACCCACAGCCTTGCGGGTGACCAGTTCGAACTGCGAGGGGGTCTCTTCCTGCTCTGGCGCATAGCGGTTGGCGCGGCCGGTTTTGCCCGCGCGGTGCTGGAAGAAGCGTTTGACCATGCGGTCCTCGACCGAATGGAAGGTGACAACCGCCAAGAGCCCGCCGGGTTTCAGCGCGCGCTCGGCGGCCAGCAGCCCCTCGAACAGCTCGTCATATTCGGCGTTCACCGCGATGCGCAGGCCCTGGAAGCTGCGGGTCGCCGGGTGCGACTGGCCGGGCTTGGGGCGCGGCAGGCAGCTCTCGATGATGCCCGCGAGGCGCAGGGTGGTGGTGATCGGCTCGATTGTGCGTTCCTTGACAATCGCCTTGGCAATGCGGCGGCTGGCGCGTTCCTCGCCGTAGTGGAACAGGATGTCGGCGATCTGCGCCTCTGTCAGTTCGGCAATCAGGTCAGCGGCAGACGGGCCGGATTGCGACATGCGCATATCCAGCGGGCCGTCTTTCATGAAGGAGAAGCCGCGTTCGGCCAGGTCCAGCTGCATCGAGGAGACCCCAAGGTCCAGCACCACGCCGTCGAGGTCCTGGGCATATTCGTCCATGCGGGAAAATACACCGGGCTGCAGGATCAAGCGGTCGCCGTAGTCCCCTGCCCAGGGTTTGGCGAGTTCAAAGGCCAGCGGGTCGCGGTCGACGCCGATGACCTGCTCGGCACCTGCTTCCAGCAGGCCGCGGGTGTAGCCGCCCGCACCAAAGGTGCCATCGAGCCAGCGGCCCGAGACCGGCGCCACGGCCGCAAGCAGCGGGCGGAGAAGAACCGGAATGTGGGGACCATTGGCAGCTTCTTGGTCCTGGGTCATTGTTTAAGCGCCCCCAGCGCCGTCTAGGAATTCCATCGGATCGAAGTCCTCGGGCAGGTCTTCCATCCATTCTTCGGCCTTGGCCAGCTCTTCTTCCTCGTAGGTCTCGGGCTTCCAGATCTGGAAGGTGTCGCCCGCGGCGATGAAGAAGGCCTCGGCATCGAGGTCGATTTTCTGGCGCAGCTTGGCGGGCAGAACCAGGCGGCCGGTCTCGTCGACATTGGTCGGGAAGGACTGGCCGTGGAACATCCGCTGCAGCATCTTGCGCTGCATCGAGCCGCGCGGGAGCTGGTCGATCTTGGCGTCGACCTCCTCGATCGCCTCGATAGTATAGCATTCCAGGAAGTTGCGGCGCTTGTCGCCGTAGACGATCACCAGTTCGGGGTTCTGACCGGGCTGCCATCCGGGATCGGCGGCCTCCAGCACACGGCGAAAGGAGGCCGGAATCGAGACCCGCCCCTTTGTGTCCACCTTATGGTGGCTTTCACCTCTGAACCTGCGGCCCAATTTACCGTCCTTTTCGCGTGTCCCTCGCGTTAATCCGTCCCCCAGAATGAAAAGGGGCGGGTTGATCTGCTGCCACTGATCAACCCGCCGCCTTGGCCCGCTTTGCGGGATGTCCGACTGCGCGCGCCACCTGGGGGGATGTCTGCTCGCCCGCGCGCCGGATCTCTTTGTTCGATGAAAGCGAAGGCCTGTATGAAACCTGCTCTTTTAGTTTGACTTGGGGTCGTTTGGCGCCCCGTCCCTCGTCTCATTCGATGTATTAGGGATACTATGGGAATTGATGGCCCTGCAACTGTTTTCTGCGGGAACCTGCCGAATCCTTGACAGAGATTCCGGAGATTCGAGAGGGATTCGGGGCAAAATCAGGGCAAGAATCCGGACTTGTTGTGATCAGCTCCAACTCAGACACTAGATGTAGAGGTGAGTTGCACCTGCAAATTTTTTCCCATAGTTTCCCGCGATTCCGCCGAAAGACTCACCGCACCGGCAAAAGTTCCCCTTACGTTCACATGCCAGAGCAAGTTCCGTTCTCGGAAATGCACGTTAAAACCGTTTCAACACCCTGCGATTCGCAACTTCAAGGGGAGGGGTGCGGGATTTGGGCCATAATTTCCCATGGCACCCATGATTTCCCAGCCGTCCCGTGAATTCCCAAGCCCCCCATGCAATCCCAGATATCCCATAAAGTCCCCCGCCAGACCGTGGGTTCCATCCGGTCCCAAAACCAGCCGCCTTTCCCATCGGCGCCCATCCGCAGAGCCCCGGAACAGAAAAAACCCGCCAAAGCGGCGGGCCTTCACACATATTACATAGGAGCGCCGGGAGACTTCAGGCCATGCCGCCCTTGACCAGCCCCTCGGCGATGCGGGCATAGGCCTGCGCCATGGCGCCCTCGCCCGCTGCAACCGGCGTGCCGCTGTCGCCGGCCAGCCGGGTCTCCAGATCAATCGGCAAGGCGCCCAAGAGCGGCAGGCCCAGGGTTTCAGCCTCAGCCGCAACACCGCCATGGCCGAAGATGTGATGCTCGCCGCCGCAGTCCGGGCAAGTGAAGAAGGACATATTCTCGATCAGCCCCAGCACCGGGGTTTTCAGGGTGTTGAACATGTCGAGCGCCTTGCGCGCATCCAGCAGCGCCACGTCCTGCGGGGTGGAGACCACGATGGCGCCGGAGAGTTCGGCTTTGGTGCAGAGCGTCAGCTGCACGTCGCCGGTGCCGGGCGGCAGGTCGACAAGCAGCACATCCAGCTCGCCCCAGTTCACCTGCCCCAGCATCTGCTGCAATGCACCCATCAGCATCGGGCCGCGCCAGACCACCGCCTTGGCATCATCCACCATGAAGCCGATCGACATCAGGGTGACGCCATGGGCGTGCAGCGGCTCGATGATTTTGCCGTCGGGACTGGCCGGGCGGCCCTTGGCGCCCATCATGCGGGGCTGGGAGGGGCCGTAGATGTCAGCATCCAGCAGGCCGACCTTGCGGCCCTGTTTCGCCAATGCCACCGCCAGGTTGGAGGAAATGGTGGACTTCCCCACCCCGCCTTTGCCCGAAGCAATGGCCAGGATGCGCTTGACGCCGGATGGCTTCAGCGGCTCCGCCTGCGGCTTTGGGTGCCCCCCGACTTTGAGGCTGGGCGCAGGCTGCTGCTGGGCATGTGCAGTGAGCGCGGCCGAGACGGTTTCAACACCGTCGAGCGACAGAACCGCGGCTTCTGCAGCCTTGCGCAGCGGCTCCATCAGCTTGGCGATTTCAGGTGTAGGAGCTTCGATCACGAAGCTGACCTTGCCGCCCTCAATGCGCAGCGCTCGCAGCATGTCGCGCGACACCAGGGTGCCGCCGTCCGGCAAGGCCAGCCGCTCCAATGCCGCGTGAATCTGTTCCCTTGTGGCCGCCATGACTGCTCTCCTGCGTGTTGTCCGGCACATATATATGCAGAGGATTCCGGCCTTGAAACCCGCCTTGCAGGATTGCCGCAGGCGCCGGGGCGGAACAGGGATTTGCGCTGCTGTCAACCGCGGTCCACCCAGCCATGCGCTGCAAGCGGGCCTGTGCTGCAAAATTATACAGACGCTTAAGGAGATGCGGGAAATATTGTCCTTTTCCAGTGGGATACAAGATCTCCACCCATGCAAATGCTGCATAGCAGCAATGACGAAGCACGGGATTGCGCCCACCCGCCGGATGCCTAAATTACCCCTCAAGCAAGCGCTACGATGGCGCAGGACGAGACGGTAAGACGAAGGAACGGACCCATGGCAGCAGTACAACAGATCTCCGCGGTGAGCATTGCATCCCCGGCAGGCTTCCTGGATGCCCTTCTGGTGAAATTTGCCCGCTACCGCCTGTACCGCCAGACCGTCAACGAGCTGTCGGCGCTGACCGCCCGCGATCTGGCGGACCTGGGCCTGAACCGCTCGGAAATCAAGCGCGTCGCCTACCAGGCGGCATACGAGAACAACTGATAGAGATCAGGCTCTTTCTCCTCCTCCCTTGAAGAGCCTGTCTTACGCGGCAGCATCCTCCTCCTCCCTGATGCTGCCGCACCCTATACCGGCCAGAAGCCGGGCTTGGATCACCGGGATCTCCTCCTCCCTGAATTCCGGTGTTTGACAGAACGGCGGCGCCCCTCCTCCTCCCTGGGCGCCGCCGTTTTTGTTTGCGCGGACAAAAATTGTCGCGCTCCTGCAACTTTGATGGCGGTTTCCTGTTATCAGCCGCTGGCGCTTGCTGGTTTTATCGTGCGGACGGACAGCAGGCTTTGCAGGATAGTGCCATGAAGTTCATCCACCTCACCGATATCCACTTGACGCGCCCCGGCGCCACGCTCAACGGCGGTGATCCGGCAGCAAACCTGTCGCGGGTGCTGGCGGACATCGCCGAATGGCACAGCGATGCCGCCTTCTGCGTGATCTCCGGCGATCTTGCCGATGAAGGCGATCCGGAGGCCTATGGCTGGCTGCAAGAGCAGCTGCAGGCGTTTTCGCTGCCGGTGTTCCTGATGCTGGGCAATCACGACGTGCGGGAAACGTTCCTGCAGGTGTTCCCGGACCATCCGCGCGACGCCAACGGGTTTGTCCAGTTCAGCCACGCCGCAGAGGGCGCGAAATTTGTGTTCCTCGACACGCTGACGGGCGGTGCGGGCGTGCATGACGGCGAGCTCTGCGCGGAGCGGCTGGCCTGGCTGGAAGAGGAGCTGGAACAGGCCGGTGACGCTCCGGTATTCCTGTTCTTGCATCACCCGCCCTTTGACATCGGCCTGCCCTATGTGGACGATATCAAGCTGCGCGACCCTGATGCGTTCTACGCGGCGCTGCAGAAGGGCCGGAACATCCGCCACATCTTTTACGGCCATATCCACCGGATCACTTATGTGAACTGGCGCAGTTATCCGTTTACTTCGCTGCCCAGCACCAACCACCAGATCCCGCTGGTGCCGGAACGGGTTGGCACGGATTACAGCGTTGAGCCCCTGGCCTATAGCGTGGTGCAGGTGAGCGAGGATCAGGTCACGGTGCATTTCGATGCCTATCTGGACCGCCCGGGCCAAGCGGCAGGCGGCTAAGTGGAGCTGCTGTGGATCCTGCTGGTCCTGCTGTCAGCGGTCTCGCACCCGCTGCGCGACCTGACGCTGAAAGGCGTGGCGCATCCGGTGTCCTGTTATACCGGCGTGTGCCTCAGCTGGATCGTGTTTGCGGCCCTGCATATGGCGCTGGCAGGACAAAGCCCGGCCCTGCCCGCCGGGGTCTGGCCCCTAGTGCTGGCTTCAGCCCTGGGGCTGACGGTCTATTACTACGGCACGCTGTCGGCGCTGCGGCGCGGGAATCTGTCGGCCTACTACCCGATCGTGCGGTCTTCGCCGCTGGCGATTGCTGCTTTCAGCTGGCTGATGCTGGATCAGAGCTATAGCGGTGCGGCCTTGCTGGGCATGGGGTTGATCATCTATGCCGGGCTGATGATCCAGAAGGGGAACGGGCGGCTCTTGGATGATCCGCGCGCCTTTGCCATGGCGGCACTGGCGATGCTGGGCTCGGCGGCCTATTCGATTTCCGATGCGGCAGCGATGCAAAGCACCAGCAGCGCGCCGTTTCTGTTCTGGACCTATATCCTGGCAACCCTGGCGATGGGAGCTTTGCGCGCTTGGGAGGACCGGGGGCAATCGGCGCCTTTGCTGGGCGTGGTGCGCGGCTGGGCGCAGAACCCCTGGCGCATCCTGTTTGCGGGGCTTTCGTCCTACCTGTCGTATCTGCTGATCCTGCGGGTGTTTCAGCTGGGCGCCGAGGCGGCGGCGGTGAGCGCGGTGCGGCAGGTGTCGATCCCGGTGTCTGTGATCCTGGCCGCCGTGGTGCTGAAAGAGCCGCGCGGTCTCAGCCGCCTGGGCTGGGCGGTGCTGATAGCCGCGGGCATTGCGATGATCGCGCTTCGATAGAAACACCGCCAAACGCGCCCCATCAATTCAAGCAAACCTCAGAGGAAGGGGGTGGCGCAGGCGCGGCGGGGAGCTTGGCTGCCCCCCGCGCCTGCGCCCGTAGCGGGTCCCCCACCGACCCCATTCGCCGGCCTTTCCGGCGTTACCAGTTGGCATCCGGACGGCCCCTCCTCCGCTTACCGGCCAAAGCCGGCCCCCCCCCGTTTGCTGCCTGGCTTTTTAAAAT
>JBFOLS010000720.1:0-13814 GCA_040830225.1 Leisingera sp. | reverse complement strand
GATGGTGCTTTCCAGCGCAACTATGGCGCGGCCCTCGGCTTTGGCGGCCTGGACCTCGGACGAATACTGGATCTCGATCACAGAGGGGGTTCTCCTGAAACGTAAGTTGCTGCAGCCTTGAGCGCCGAGGCCAAAGCGGTCGTGCGGTCTTCGCCCCGTGCCTCAGCCACGATGTGTGCAGCCATGAAAGTGTCACCGGCTCCGGTAACCCTGGCAACCGTAACGCGGGGCGGTACAAGGGTGATGGCGCCCTCAGCGGTGGCTTCGGTGGCGGAACTGCCGCCATCGGTAACCAGCACCCGGGCTGCGCCGCGGTCGAGCATTGCCTTGGCAGCGGTCTCGCTATCGGTGAACTCAGCCTGGCAGAGGATTCCCGCTTCCTCGAGATTCACATAAAGCGTGCCGCGGGTGCGGGTGAGGAAGGGGCGCAGCCGCTCCGCTTTTCCGGGCGAGGCCGGGGCCACGCGCAGATCGGCTTTGGCAAGGGCTGCACTGGCGGTGATGTCGTCCAGCAGCGAGAGAGTAAGGTTGCCGTCCAGTGCCACTTGGCCTGCAAAAGGCGCGGCTTCGGTGCCCAAAGCGCCATCGGACAATGGGCGCAGGATCTTGTCTCCAGCAGCTTCCAGCGAGTGGGCATCGGCAATTGCCGCAATCAGCCCATTTGCGCCTTCCACTGCCATATAGCGGTCGGTTGGAAGGTCCTCAGAGCGGTAGATATAGTCCGTGATCAGTCCGAAGTGGCCGCAAGCGCTGATCAACTCGTCGCCTTCCGGGTCACGGCCTACTGCAGTCAGCAGTGCGGGCTTCATGCCAAAGCGGGAAAGGGTCATGGCGATGTTCATGGCCACGCCGCCTGGCAGGCGGGTGATGCGGCCGGGCATGTCCGAGCCGCGCTGCATTTCTGTTGTGCAGCGGCCAATGATGTCCCAAAGGACGGACCCGATGCACAGAATTCCGGGAAACTGGGGGGCTGAAGCTTGTGTCATAATGACCTATTGCCGCCTTTGGCTGAGCACTGCAAGCGGCTTCACCTGGCCGGGACGGCAAAGGTCAGCGCGGCCCAATGGGTTTCCCATACGTAATCTTTGCCCTCGGGGGCAGGACGCAGAACCACTGCATCCAGCAGGTAGGTATGGCCTGATGCAACGGGAATGAAGGCTTCGCCCTGTTGATCCGTCAGCAGTGTGCTGTTGGAGACTGTGCCTTCCGGCGACTTGGCAAAAATCTCAACCTGCGCCCGGGGCCGCGGATTGCCCTGGTAAAGCACCCGGACGGGCAGGCCGTAGGTCAGGTCATCGGTATAGGGATTGGCCAGGGCAAGGATCTCTGTCTCAAGTCCCGCCGCTTGATCACTGCCTAAACCTTTACCAACCGCTACCAGAGATTTTGCGTAGCGGGTGTATTGCTCGGTGAACCCGGTCTCCGGCAGGCCTAGCGCATCGTGATGAGTGCGGACACCGTCAAAACCTTTGTGGTCGATAAACGCCTGAAACTCTTCCCAGCTGTCGTAGGTCAAGGTTTGGGGGCGGGTCTGGTGCACGAGTACGGTAAGCCCTTCTTGTGCAGCATCCCCGGTGAAAGCGGGCATGTCGCCCATCCTGCCCTCGTAAGGTGCAGCCGTGTTTGCCTGGATGACCTCAAACCGTGCTATGCGGTGATTCAAGTATGGCTGCTCTGCGCCATTGAATTCCTGTCCATTGCGAAGACGAGCTACCATTTCCCCGCCGGAAGGCACTTGATATTTCTCCGGCTCAATCCAAAACTCGTGGGATAATAGCGGGGCGGGTTCCACGGTCAGCCCGGCACAGAGTATTGAGCTGAACAGGCGGAATTGCATGAGAGTGTCCTTGGTTGCCGAGCGGTGCATTACATGGCTGCAGGTCCAGTTTGCGCTGGTGCTCTGCACGGTTGCAATAGCTGCTGCCAGCGCGCGGGCGCATGAGGTCACTCCAGCCATTGCCGATTTCACGGTTGCGGAGGGGCAGATCGTCCTTGAGCTTCGGCTGAATGTCGAAGCCTTTGTCGCGGGGATCAATCTTGACGGGATGTCGGATACCAATCAGAGCGAGCAATCCGAAGACTACGATGAGCTGCGCGGATTAGGTGCCGGGGAGTTGGAACCCATGGTGCATCTCTTTGCCGAGGAGTGGCTGGAGACGTTTTCGGTTCAGGCTGGCGGTTCGGTGGAACTTAGCGTTTCGCGGATCACCATTCCCGAGGTGGGGGATGCCAGCCTGCCGCGGGCATCCTTTCTGGAACTGACCGGAAACATCCCTGCAGAGGCTAGCAGCCTGCGCATTGCCTGGCCCGCTGGATCCGGTGGTGTGGTACTGAGGCAGAACGGGGTGGAGGAGCCCTATACTGGCTACCTGCAAGGGGGCGAGACCTCGCCGCCGATTGCTCTTGGTGGAGGTTCCGCACAAACGCCGGTCGAAGCCTTCATGGAATACATCCCAGTCGGCTTCACCCATATCCTGCCCAAAGGGCTGGACCATATTCTGTTTGTGCTGGGGTTGTTTTTCCTCAGTCCGCGGCTAAGGCCGCTGCTGCTGCAGGTGAGTGTGTTCACAGTGGCCCATACCATCACCCTGGCGCTGGGCGCGTTAGGCATGGTGACTGTGAACCCCGCCATCGTTGAACCGCTGATCGCGCTGTCGATTGTCTTTGTTGCAGTTGAGAACATCTTTGCCCGCAAGCTGCACAGCTGGCGTACCTTTGTGATCTTCGGCTTCGGGTTGCTGCACGGACTAGGGTTTGCCTCGGTGCTTGGGGAGTTCGGCCTGCCGCCCAGCCAGTTTCTGCCTGCGCTGATTGGCTTTAATGTTGGGGTTGAGCTTGGTCAGCTTGCGGTGATCGCGGTGGCCTATCTGGGAGTGCGCTTGTGGTTCGGGCGGCACCCGAAGTACCGCGGCCGGGTGGCGATCCCGGCCTCGGTCACGATCGCGATGATCGGCGGCTACTGGTTTGTGGAGCGGGTGTTCCTGTGAGTGCCGGCCGTTGCGTTAGCCCATTGCCCGCATCAGCACCTTGAGCGCGGAAAGCGGGTCCTCGGCGTGCCAGATTTCATCACCGATGCCAAAGAAGTCGGTAAAGGGCGAAACCTCGCGCACCAGACCTTCAGTCAGCCCGCCTTCGGCAACGACAGGAACTTCGATCATCTGCGACCACCATTGGAACAGGTCTGCCTCTGCCTGAGCGCCGTCACCCAGACCGGATGTGCCGACCGGGCCAAAGCTGACGTAATCAGCGCCTGCTTCGCCTGCGACCATGCCGTCATGCTGCGACGCGCCGCAGAAGCAGCCGACGATCGCATCCGGCCCCAGCGCCTTGCGGGCGGTGCGAACGGATTTGGAGGCGTCGGTCAGATGCACACCGTCAAGGCCCAGGCGCTCGGCCAGGATCTGATGATCCGAGATCACCAACGCCACGTCGCGCTCCATGGTCACTTCGCGCAGTGCATCGCCTGCGCGGCTGAGGGTGTCCTCGTCACGGCTCGCCAGATCAAGGCGGACGCAAGCCACGTCGATCTCGTCCAGCACACGCGCCAAAAGCCCGGGAAATTTGCCCAGCTCGAAACTCGGCGGGGAGATCAGATAGATCTGCGGCTGCTCCGGTGCTTCAGCAGGGCTTCCCATGGCGGTGCTCCATTGTTCAGGCATTTGCCGGTGTTTAGCGTATTTGCTGCAGGACGCAAGGATTTGCAGGCCTTCCGGGCGCAGGAAATCCGGTTGTCGCAGGTGCCGGACCTTGCCCCGGACGCGCGCGGGCAGTACAGCAGGGCGGATTTTACGCGCAACAGACGGATGCCTGCCGCAATGCCCACCGATACGCCCCAACCCGCCTTTGTCCTGGTCCGCCCGCAGATGGGCGAGAATATCGGTGCAGCAGCGCGGGCGATGTGGAATTTTGGCCTCGACCGGATGCGCATCGTGGCACCGCGCGACGGCTGGCCGAACCCCAAGGCGGTTGCCATGTCCTCGGGCGCAGGCCGTCTGCTGGACGAGGCGCAGCTCTGCGCCGATGTGCCTGAGGCGCTGGGCGACTGCACCTATGTCTTTGCCACCACTGCCCGTCAGCGCGGGCTGACCAAACCGGTCTACAGCCCCGAACGTGCCATGCAGATCGCCGCGGAAAAGATTGCCGCAGGCGAAAAGGTCGCCGTGATGTTCGGCCCTGAGCGCGCTGGCCTGGAGAATGACGATATTGCCAAGGCTAATGCCATCATCTCTGTGCCGGTGAACCCGCTTTATGCCTCGCTGAATCTTGGCCAATGCGTGCTGCTCACCGGCTATGAGTGGATGCGCCAGTCCGGCGAGGTGGTGCATGAGACCACCGACCTGGGCCGTAAGGGCGACTGGGCCACCGGGGTTGAGGTCGAGAAACTGGTGGAACACTACGAGGACCGGCTGGAAGAGGCGGGCTTTTTCTACCCGCCGGAAAAGGCCGAGGGCATGAAAACCAACCTGCGCAACCTGTGGTCCCGGATGCGGATGACCCGCTCGGACGTGCAGATGCTGCACGGGATCATGCGGCAGATGGTCCGCTGGAAAGAACGCGGCGGCGAGTAAACCGCACTGGACCCTATCCAATTCCGCCCCTAGCTTGGCAGCAAAGAAGACGAGGCAAGCATGAGCAAGCGCAGCATTTTCGAAGAGGTCGAGGGCGAGAAGAAAGACGCGCCCGCAGTGCAGCCGGGTCTGATCGACCGCGGCCGCGGCGGTGCCCGCAAGGCGATCCGCGCTTGGCTGATGGTGCTGTTTGCATTGGTCGTCGCAATGATCGTAGTGGGCGGGCTGACACGCCTGACCGATAGCGGCCTGTCGATCACTGAATGGCGTCCCGTGACCGGCGCGATCCCGCCGATGTCCGAAGCAGACTGGCAAGCGGAGTTCGACAAATACAAGCAGATCGACCAGTGGCAGATCCAGAACCAGTGGATGGAACTCTCTGATTTCAAAGCGATCTACTGGTGGGAATGGGGGCACCGGCAGCTGGGCCGGGTGATGGGCCTGATCTGGGCGGTTGGCTTTCTGTGTTTCCTGGTGGCACGCAAGATACCCGCGGGCTGGACCGGTCGGCTGGCACTGCCAGGCATCCTGGGCGGCGTGCAGGGCGCCATTGGCTGGTGGATGGTGGCCTCCGGTGTGACCCAGGGCGAGGGAATGATTGCCGTCGCCTCGTACCGCCTTGCGGTGCACCTGGGACTGGCCTTTGTCATTCTCGGTTTCATCGCCTGGTATGTGCTGATTCTTGGCCGCGAAGAGCGCGAGTTGATGCAGGCACGCCGGGCCAAGGAAGCCAAGCTGTTCAGCCTCTCCACCGGTCTGATGCATTTTGCCTTCCTGCAGATCCTGCTGGGCGCGCTGGTGGCGGGCATTGACGCGGGCCGCTCTTACACCGACTGGCCGCTGATGGGCGGGCAGGTGATCCCGCCAAACCCGTTTATGATCGAGCCCTTGTGGAAGAATTTCTTTGAAAACCCTGGTCTTGTGCAGTTCATCCATCGGGTTGCCGGCTACCTGCTGTTTGCCTTTGGCGTGGTGGCTTGGCTGCGCGGACGCGGCTCGGCCCATGCCCGCACCCGATTTGCGTTTAATGCAGTTTTTGCCGCGCTGTCTGTTCAGGTTCTTCTGGGGGTCGTTACCGTAATCTACGCAGCACCGCTGCACGCGGCGATCACCCATCAGATCGTGGCGATTGGCATCTGGGCGCTGATCCTGCGGGCCCGTTTCCTGTCTGCTTATCCGATTGCAACCTCGATCAAGGACCATTGATAGCATGAATGCATTTGACGAACTGATGGCCTTCCAGCGCGAAACCCAGGCGCTGGGGCAGATTGCAGGTCGGCTGGGCTGGGATCAGGAAACCATGATGCCGCGCGGAGCTGCACCTCAGCGGGGCGAGGAGATGGCGGCAATCGAGGCGGTTTTGCATGCCCGCCGTTCCGATCCGCGGGTGGCTGAGTGGCTGGATAAGGCAGAAGCCCCGGATGAAGCCGGCGCGGCCCATCTCCGTGAAATCCAGCGCGGCTATGAGCGTGCCGTCAAAGTTCCTGCGGATCTGGCAAAGAAGATCGCTCAGGTGACCTCGGAGGCGCAGGGAAAATGGGCCGCGGCGCGCGCGGATGAGGATGTGGCCGCGTTTCTGCCAGTGCTGGAAGAGGTTGTTGCGCTGAAGCGCGAGGAGGGCCAGGCGCTGGCGGCCGGCGGCGACGTCTATGACGCTATGGTCGAAGATTACGAGCAGGGCATGACCGGGGCAGGGATTGCCGAGATTTTCGACGCCATGCGCCCCGGCCTGGTGGAACTGCGCGCGAAGGTGCTGGAAAAACCCGCTCCTAAAGGGCTGGAAGGCACATTTGACGAAGCCGCGCAGATGAAGCTTACGCGCAAGATTGCCAAGACCTTCGGCTATGACATGGCCTATGGCCGCGTCGACAAGGCAGTGCATCCGTTCAGTTCCGGCTCGGGGCTGGATGTGCGGATCACCACCCGGACCAGTGAGACTGACCCGTTCAACTGCTTCTATTCGACCATTCACGAAGTCGGCCACGGCGCCTATGAGCAAAACATCAGCCCTGATTTTCTGCTGACCCCGCTGGGCGGCGGCGTATCAATGGGTGTGCATGAGAGCCAAAGCCGGATCTATGAAAACCAGATCGGCCGCAGCCGCGCCTTCACCGGCTGGTTGTTTGAAGAGATGAAGGAGACCTTTGGCGATTTCGGTATTCCGGATGCTGATGCCTTCTATGCTGCTGTTAACGCAGTGCACAAAGGCTACATCCGAACCGAGGCGGACGAACTGCAGTACAATTTGCACATCATGCTGCGTTTCGAACTGGAGCGCGCGCTGATGAGCGGCGATCTCCAGGTTCAGGACCTGGAGGCAGCCTGGAATGACCGGTTCGAGGCTGACTTCGGGTATTCGGTGGACATTCCGTCTAACGGCTGTCTGCAGGATGTGCACTGGTCTGTAGGCCTGTTCGGCTACTTTCCGACTTACTCTCTCGGCAATGTGTATGCTGGTTGCCTGTACCAGAAGCTGCGGGATGACGTGCCGGTACTGGATGCACAGCTTGCTGAAGGCGATACGTCCGGCGCAACCGGCTGGCTGAAGGAGAATCTGCAGCAGCACGGCGGTCTGCGCAGCCCGCGTGACACCATAATCCATGCCGTTGGAATTGAGCCGGGGCATGCGCCGCTGCTGGCATATCTGGAAGAGAAGTTCAGCCTGATCTACGATCTCTGATTTAGAACCAGCCTTACTTTAGCCCTTACACGGGCGGCGGAAAAAACTGTCGCCCCGGAAATGCCGCATTTTAAGTATATTCTCGGTCACTCACGGGGGCGTGAGTAAGAGAGTGAACCGATGCATACAGCCGTGTCTTACCTGATTTTTGCCAGCTTTGTGCTGGCGCCAACCCTGATCTGAGGCCGCTTGCCTTAGATTAGTGCCATTCTTTCTGCCCGCTCGGGATCCGGGAAGGGGCGGTAAAGGCCGGTCTCTATCCGGGCTATCAGGGCAGAGACACTTGAATAGAGCTTTTCGACCTCCTCGTCGTGCTCGCCAAGAACCCGGAATGCCTGATCCAGCTGGGTCATATCCTTGAACTCGACCTCCAGCAGGAAGTCGCGGCAGCTGTCGCTGGCAAGATTCAGCTTGCGCCGGAGCAGGCGCCAGCCGCCTACGACCCCTCGTTCCTGCAGATAGCTCATCCATTGGTCAACCGCGCTGGCAAAGCTCAGCGCCTTGGCTTCGTGATGCAAGTCGATGGAGCAATGATAGAGGTTCATCGGGTGTCCCCTTAAAAAAACAACTCAAAGCGAAGTTTGACAGGGAATGATTAGGCAGCGGTTAAACGGAAAACGCCGCCCCAGTAAAGGGCGGCGTATTCGAAACAACTGAGGCAAGAGGGATTTAGCCTTCTTCTTCCTCATCGCCATTCTCGGCAATCCAGGCAACCGAAACCACTTCTTCACCCTTGCCGGTGTTGAACACCCGGACGCCTCCAGCTGAGCGGGAGCGGAAGGAGATTCCATCTACCGGCACCCGGATCGACTGGCCCTTGGAGGTTGCCAGCATAATCTGGTCGTCCATCTCCACAGGGAAGGAGGCCACGATTTCGCCGCCGCGCATCGCCTTGTCCATCGCGGTGACACCCATGCCGCCGCGGCCTCGGACAGGGTAGTCATGCGAGGAGGACAGTTTGCCCGAACCGCCTGTGGTGATCGTTAGGATCAGCATTTCGGAAGCCGACATTTCGGCATAGCGTTCCTGTGTGATCAGGCCGGGGGCAGCTTCTTCCTCGTCTGTCTCGCCGTCGT
The DNA here is from genome assembly GCA_040830225.1 of Leisingera sp. GTDB lineage: Bacteria > Pseudomonadota > Alphaproteobacteria > Rhodobacterales > Rhodobacteraceae > Leisingera. The sequence continues at coordinate 5,490 of JBFOLS010000720.1, read as the reverse complement.
CTGCAATTCCAGCAACTGCGCGGCGCATCTTGAGGTACGCCGCACGCTCTTCCGGGTTGGCGGTGAAGTGGCGGATCACCGACATCGACACCACGCTGTCGTCGCCGCTGAGCTTGATGCCGCGCACCCCGGTCGACTCGCGCGAGTTGAACACCCGCACATCGGTGGAGCGGAAACGGATCGCGCGGCCCGAGTTGGTGAACAGCATCACGTCGTCGTCTTCCGAACAGATGCGCACGTTCACCAGCTGCACCGAGCCGTCCTCGGGCAGTTTCATCGCGATCTTGCCATTGCGGCGGACGTTGGTGAAGTCCGATAGCCGGTTACGGCGCACATCGCCGCCCGAGGTGGCAAAGACCACCTGCAGGCTTTCCCATTCCTCGTCCGGCACATCGACAGGCATGATGGCGGCAATGGAGACACCTGTCGGGATCGGCAGGATGTTGACAATCGCCTTGCCCTTGGAGGTGCGGCCGCCCTGCGGCAGGCGCCAGGTCTTCAGCTTGTAGACCATGCCGTCGGTTGTGAAGAACAAGAGCTGCGTGTGGGTATTGGCCACGAAGAGAGTGGTGATCACATCCTCTTCCTTGGTCTGCATGCCCGACACGCCCTTGCCACCGCGTTTCTGAGCGCGGAAATCGGCCAGCGGAGTGCGTTTGATGTAGCCGCCGGAGGTCACGGTCACGACCATGTCCTCGCGCTCAATCAGGTCTTCATCCTCCATGTCGCCGGACCAGTCGACGATCTCGGTGCGGCGAGGCACGGCGAAGTTGTCGCGCACTTCGCGCAACTCGTCACCGATGATGCCCATGATGCGTTCACGGGAAGACAGAATTTCAAGGTATTCCTTGATCTTAGCTGCCAGCTCCTCCAGTTCGTCGGTGACTTCTTTCACACCGATCTGGGTCAGGCGCTGCAGACGCAATTCCAGGATGGCGCGGGCTTGGGTTTCAGATAGGTTATAGGTCCCGTCGTCGTTCATCGTATGGGTCGGATCGTCGATCAGGCGAATGTAGTCTGCAATGTCAGAAGCCGGCCAGCGGCGGGTCATCAGTTTCTCGCGTGCCTCAGCCGCATCTGCTGAAGACCGGATGGTGGCGACGATTTCATCGACGTTGGAGACCGCCACGGCCAAGCCGCAAAGGATGTGGCTGCGTTCGCGTGCCTTGCGCAGCAGATGCGCAGTACGGCGGGCAACGACATCTTCGCGGAAATCGATGAAGGAAGTAAGGAATCGGCGCAGGGTCAGTTGCTCCGGGCGGCCGCCGTTCAACGCCAGCATGTTGCAGCCAAAGGAGGTCTGCATCGGGGTAAACCGGAACAGCTGGTTCAGAACCACCTCAGGTGTGGCATCGCGCTTCAGTTCGACAACAACCCGCACGCCATTACGGTCGGATTCGTCCTGAACGTGGGCAACGCCTTCGATCTTTTTCTCACGGACCTGTTCGGCGATCTTTTCGATCATCGCGGCCTTATTCACCTGATAGGGAATCTCATCCACAACAATGGCATAGCGGTCTTTCCTGATCTCCTCCGTGCGGGTTTTCGCCCGGATGACAACGCTGCCGCGGCCCTCGAGATAGGCCTTGCGGGCGCCGGAGCGGCCCAGCATCACACCGCCGGTCGGGAAGTCCGGGCCGGGGATGTAGTCGATCAGCTGTTCGCTGGTCAGGTCCGGATCCTCGATCAGGGCCAGCGTTGCATCAACCACTTCGCCCAGATTGTGCGGCGGAATATTGGTCGCCATGCCGACCGCAATACCGCCGGCGCCGTTGACCAGCATATTCGGGAAACGGGCCGGGAGCACAGTCGGCTCGCGGTCCTTGCCGTCGTAGTTGTCCTGGAAATCGACGGTTTCTTTTTCGATATCCGCCAGCAATGCCGCCGCAGGCTTGTCCATGCGCACTTCGGTGTAGCGCATCGCGGCCGGGTTATCGCCGTCCATCGAGCCGAAGTTGCCCTGGCCATCCAAGAGCGGCAAAGACATCGAGAAGTCCTGCGCCATCCGCACCAGCGCGTCGTAGATCGCAGAGTCACCGTGCGGGTGGTACTTACCCATCACGTCGCCAACCGGGCGGGCCGACTTGCGGTAGGCCTTGTCGTGGGTGTTGCCGGATTCGTGCATGGCATAGAGAATTCGCCGGTGAACCGGTTTTAGCCCGTCCCGCAGGTCCGGGATAGCGCGGCTGACAATGACCGACATCGCATAGTCGAGATACGAGTTGCGCATCTCTGTCTCGATGGAGACAGTCGGGCCATCGTATGCCGGGCGTTCCGGCAGGTTTTCTTCCATATTTTCAGGAGTTTCCGGCGTATCGCTCACGTTGGATATCTGCTCTTCTTCTGAGGTCTATATCTTGTGTTTGCACCCTATCAGATACCGTATATGAGGCGCAAGCAAACAGCCTGAGAGGCCGCCCGCAAACAGCTCACACAAGGGTAACACACTGTTTTTGCGGAAATTAACCAATTGCAGCCTAGCATCATAATGAGGGGGGCAAGAATTGGAGGCAAAAATGGAGACCAGCGAAACCGAGCTGATGCTGAAAGGATACGGGCTGACAACGGCGGAATTCACCTATCACATGCCCGACTACATTCACGTCCTGAACACCTTTGTCTGGCAGGAATACGACCTCGCGCCGGATCATCCGAAGCTGTTTGAGTTCATCGAATTCTGGCAGCGTGAAATCGAGGGGCCGTTGCATTCGGTGCGTTTTACCCACCGAAAAATGATCGGGCCCGGTGAGTGGCGCAATGTGGTTGGCGAGTTTCAGATCCACTGACCGCGCTGCAGCCTACCGCCAGGCGTAAACGGCACAACCCGTTGAGCCGCTGCCGGTAAAGCTTTGCCCGTCGGCTGCCAGCCGGCCACGCCAAGTGACCGTGATCCCAGGAAAGTAATCCGTACCGCTGATCTGCTGACCGTTCAGGTAGACCTCGGTATTGGCATTCTGACCCAGTGAATCGCTCAGCCGGCCGTGGTATTTGCTGCCGCCTGCGTGGGTGTAATGCACCTTTCCTGTGACCTTAATAACCAGCGCACAAGTGGCCTTGAACTTCCAAGACCCGGCCAAAGGCGCCGTTGATGCAGGTTCAGTTGATGCGGCAACCGGTTTGGGTGCCGACTTGCAGAGGGTTCCAGAGTGACCTTGCAATTCTTCAAGCGCATGTGCCGTTCCCAGATCATCGGCACCCAGTTCAGATTTCGACGCCGCAAGATAGGCGGCAAATGCCTGCCGTGTCCTCGGCCCTGAAATACCATCAGCGCGTCCGGCCTTGCAGCCGATCCGATTGAGGGCGTCCTGTGTCTTGGCCATTAACTCTTTGGAGTCAGGCAGGATGGGCACCGCAGCTGCAACCGGTTGCTCAACTTCTGTTTCCAGGTCAGCAATGGCGGGTTCCAGCCCCTGTCTGAGCTGCAGGGCAACGGCATAGCTGTATTCATCCTTCCGCTCGGCGTATTGCTTGAGGAAACTGTCGAGCGCATTGGGAGTGCCGATGGAACGGGCGATTTCGAAGTCTGCCTGCATGGAACTGGGTTGAACCCCGGCGGATGGCGCTGCCCCGGCAGCTTGCGTGAAGTAGAACTCCCCAAGCAACTCATCGTAATACGCGGGAAATTGATTGTGCTGAACCGTGAGCGCCAAATTGCGGACTTCCAGGCGTAAATCGGAAACAAGCGAACGAAGCTCCAACCCGGGTTCAGACAGACGCGGCAGCAGGGCCCGGGTGAAAACAGAGTTTTCTGCAGTATCGTTTTCGTTAAGCCTGTCCAAGGCCAGCTGACCAGCTCCAGCAGAGAAAATGACAAACGTGCCCTGGGGTGCGTTTATCCGGCCTAAGCCGCGTGCAGTGCCGATGCTGCGGCCTTCTGTCAGTTGGAACGGATTGTTCCGGCAAGCGTCTATGATCGCAATTGCCGACCGGGCGCCGGTTTTCCGGATTCTGTCGAGAAGCGATGAAAGCGCGATGGATTCTGATTTCACAAAGTCGCTGCCGCCTGCGCCGGGAACCGAAATATCGGTCGGCAGCAGATAATTCTCCCCGTCAATTTCGATGCCATGCCCGGCAAAGAAAACAAAGGCCGTATCGCCGGGGGCAAGCTGAGCCGTGAATTCGGAAATTTTCCGGTTCAATCCGCGCCGGTCCTGGTCCAGCGCTTCAACGAGGGTGAAACCCAGCTCATTCAGTTTGGCGCCAATCGCCTTGGCATCAGCCTGGGCCTTGGCCAGGGCCGGTACATCCGCGTAGCTGTCATTGCCGATGACCAGAGCAAGCCGGTTTTGAGCGGCAGCGGACAAGGGGAGAAGGCAGAAAAAGAAAACAGAGAGAAAACGCATCGTTCATACCTGGAAAAACAAACAGTTTATACTGCCATTCTACCATGAGTAGGCCGAAGATGCTCCCAAAACGGCGGTTTGCCTGAAGTTTCTCCTCAGGCAGAACAGCTGGCGCCGCCCAAAACACAGAACTTGGCGCAATGCGGGTGGTTGAGCTGCACCGGGCGTTCGGCCTCAGCCAGCTTTTCCCCCATCTCGAATTCCGGTGCATAGGGCAGCAGTGTGCAGGCCAGCACCGCGGGTGTTTCAGCCTCCTTGCGCTTAACTACCATGCGGGACGAGGAACACATGACACTGTCCGGAGATTTGTTGAGTATACCCCAGCAAGCTGTTGTAATTTCGGGAACTTCCACACTCTCGTCCATTTCCGGGAACAGCACTGTTTGACCCGGATGGTATGCGTCGATTTCAAGCTGGCGGTCAGCAAAAAGAGAAGAATACCCGGCCCGGGCTTCTGCATCATTCTCTCCCCAAACGGTGCGGCCAGCCACCGCCATCCGGAAGCCGTTGTCACGCAACCATTCCATGCCTTCGATTGTTTTAGCAAAACTGCCTGCGCCGCGTTCCTTGTCGTGCAGTGCTTCGCTGTGGTGGTCGACAGAGATCCGCAGGGTGAGCTTGTCTCCGAACTGTTCATGTAAATCCAGTAGCCCGGATTTCACCGACTTTCGCATCATCGGTCGCATGGCATTGGTCAGGATGAGCACCTCGAACCCGCGTTCCAGCGCTGCCCGAGCCATGGAAATCATCTCGGGGTTCATGAAGGGCTCGCCACCGGTAAAGCCGATTTCCCGCACTGGCCAGTTGCGCTCAGCAATCTGATCAAGGTAACTGCGGACTTCGGCTTCGGTCAGGTAGACAAGCGCGTCATTGGTGGGCGAACTGAGGATATAGCAGTTGCTGCACTCGATGTTGCACAAAGTGCCGGTGTTGAACCAAAGGGTCTCCGGGTTGCTGAGCGGCACTGAAGCGCGTTCTTGACCATTGGCCGTCACAAAGGCGTCTTGAAATTTGCCTAGGTTTGCGACGGGTTTTTGCAGGTCTTTCATGCGGATGTCCTTTGGGGCAGTTCCTTTCGCCGGAAGCTACCTTATACTGGGCAGGAAATGAAAGCAGCCGGGCAGGCACATGACAGGGATGTGAGCGG
>JBFOLS010000719.1:0-2206 GCA_040830225.1 Leisingera sp. | reverse complement strand
GCGCTGGTTGATGTCGTACCCGGACGGATTGCCGAGGAAGGAATAGGAAATATTGAGCCCGGCTGCGCGGAGGTTCTGGATCAGATTGTTTCCAAGATACCAAATGCACAGGGCAAGAACGACAGCCGCGATTACCTGAAAGGTCAGTGACCGGTAGCGGGTGTCATTGAAGAGCATAGACAGCCGAAACCCTTCGTTCGGCGGGTCAGTCAACGTTGACATGAATGTGATCCCCTGGCTCCGATGGTCTGTCCCGGCGGGGTTGTCCCCGCTCCGCAGCGGTCCGGAGCTTTTTGCAGATAGGAAAAGGGCGCAGGAGTGTCCTGCGCCCTTTCCGAAGATGTGTTTAGCGGAACGGCGGCGAGTACAGCAGGCCGCCTTCGGTCCACTGAGCGTTCAGGCCGCGCGCCAGGCCAACCGGAGTGTCTTCACCGATGGTCTTGGCAAACACTTCGCCGTAGTTGCCATTGGCGGCAACTGCGTTTTTCGCCCAGTCAGCCGACAGGCCCAGCATTTCGCCCAGGGTGCCTTCGCTGCCCAGCAGGCGATTGATTTCCGGGTTGTCGGTGCCTGCGGACATTTCGCTGATGTTGGCCGAGGTCACGCCCAGCTCTTCAGCTGCGATCATCGCGTTCAGGGTCCAGCGGACAACATCGCCCCACTCGTGGTCGCCATGGCGGACCAGCGGGCCCAGCGGCTCTTTGGAGATGATTTCCGGCAGAATCGCGTGTGCCGACGGATCGTCGAAGGTTGCGCGGGTTGCCGCCAGGCCGGATGCGTCGGTGGTGTACACGTCGCAGGCGCCAGCCAGGTACTGCTGCTGTGCTTCGGCGTTGGTTTCGATCGGAACCGGCTCATAGCTGATGTTGTTGGAGCGGAAGAAGTCCGCCAGGTTCAGCTCGGTGGTGGTGCCGGTCTGGATGCAGACGGTTGCGCCGTCCAGTTCCTTGGCCGAGGACACGCCCAGCTCTTTCGGGACCATGAAGCCCTGGCCGTCATAATAGTTGACGCCGGTGAATTCGAACTTCAGGTCGACATCGCGCGAGAAGGTCCAGGTGGTGTTGCGGGCCAGCATGTCGATTTCACCCGACGCCAGCGCGGTAAAGCGGGTCTTGCCGGTGGTCGGCACGAATTCCACAGCGGTCGAGTCGCCCAGCACGGCTGCAGCCACAGCACGGCAGACGGCAACGTCAAAACCTTCCCATTCCCCATTCGCATTCGGAGCCGCAAAGCCGACCAGGCCGGTGGTCACGCCGCAGTTCAGCTTTCCGCGCGCCTTAACGTCGTCCAGCGTGCCGGCAGATGCTGCGCCAGCCGCAAGACCGGCAAAGGCCATTGCGCCCAAAAATACGGATTTTTTCATTTTTACCTCTTCCTGATAGCCCGCCATTCGGCGGTTCTTATTTTCCGGCGATCCCCCGCCGGAAATGAGACCGAAGAAGGGTTTACCCCTAATTCGCGCTCAATTCTGGGCGCATTCATCAACAAACGTCAAGGGCGCTATCAGGAAATTCGATGTGCGCAGCGCGCACAAACTATTCCAGCGTATAATTTTATGCCGTTCCGGGGTTCGAAAAGGTAATTTTTTGAACTCTCAGGAAAAATCGTAGAAGCGTTTGGCGTGCAAAAACTCCTGCCGCTTCACTTCCGCAGCGGCCTGAGCCTCCTCGTCTTCGCCCCACTGCTCCTCCTGCCAGCGCTCGTCCAGACGCGACAGCTGCCAGATTTCATCCGCCCCGCGCCAGTTGAGCGCGGCTGCAAAGCCCAGCACCAAAGACCCGGAAATCCCTACCAAATCATGGAAAGCAGCCAGCTGGAATGGAGTCATCGCGTGCACTTTCACGCGCAGGATTTCCAGCGCAGCGGTCTCCTGCGGCTGATGCAGAACGCCGGTCCGCGGCTGCAACCGGGCTCCCAGCGCCTCCGCCGCCCAGTTCAGCGCCGGATCCCATTCGCTTGCTTGACGCAACGTCAACTCCGCCGGGGCGTCGGCGCGGTAACACAACAGGTCGGAATCGCCGTATTCAGCCAGCATATCGGCCACTTCGCTGTGCTGATGTGTCACCTTGTCAATCGCCGCGTTGGCCGAGCGGGTGCACGGCATGCTGCCGGGATCAACTGATTCGGTCTGCGCATCCCATTCTGACGCAATCGCTTCGGCCATTTCCCGGGTCGGCACGACCAGCGGTGCCTTGGCCGGTGTCTT
>JBFOLS010000718.1:0-14847 GCA_040830225.1 Leisingera sp. | reverse complement strand
TTTTGCCCGCAACGAGACCATCGGCTGGACGTCCCGCCTGGCCCAGGCTGCCGAGGATGCGCTGGAGTGCGGCTTGCCGGTTTTCCTGGGCGGAGACCACTCGCTGTCGCTTGGCTCGGTTGCCGGAGCCGCAAATTTTGCCGCCAAGCAGAACCGGCCTCTGTTTGTTCTGTGGCTGGATGCCCATACTGATTTCCATACCCCCGAAACCACGGACAGCGGCAATCTGCATGGTACACCCGTCGGATATTTCACTGGCCGCAACGGGTTCGACGGTTTTCCTGAAGTTGCTAACCCGGTTCCGCAAGAGAATGTTTGCATGATCGGCTTGCGGTCTGTCGACGCCCAGGAGCGTCTTGCGCTGGAAGGCAGCGCCATCCGGACCCACGATATGCGCGATATCGACGAGAATGGCATAGCAGGCCCGCTGAACCGGTTTCTGGATCAAGCCGCACAGGCCAACGGCATGCTGCATGTATCCCTGGATGTAGACTTCCTGGATCCCTCGGTTGCTCCGGCTGTTGGTACAACCGTTCCCGGTGGAGCCACCGTCCGCGAGGCACATTTGGTCTGCGAGATCCTGCACGATTCCGGCCTGATGACCTCGCTGGACCTGGTGGAGCTGAACCCCTTCCTTGATGAACGCGGGCGCACGGCTCACCTGATGGTGGACCTTTGCGCCTCTGCATTAGGCCGCCGCGTCTTTGACCGTCCGACACGGAGCTACCAGTGAACAGCCTGCAAGCACCGTCTTCTGTCGTGATGATCCGGCCGCACCATTTCTGCTCGAATCCGGAAACTCAAAGCGACAATGCTTTTCAGACATTGGCTGATGCATCAGCCGAATCCACGTCGGCGCAAGCACTGGCAGAGTTTGACGGTGCAGTTGAGACATTGCGCGGGTCAGGCGTCACTGTGCATGTGTTTGAAGACACCAGTACGGAAACGCCTGACAGCGTGTTCCCGAATAACTGGTTCTCCACCCATGCCGGCGGCCATGTCGCCGTCTACCCGATGTTCGCAGAAAACCGGCGCAAGGAACGGCGCTGGGACGTAATTGAGCTCCTGAAACGCGACTACCGTGTGCAAGATGTCATCGACTATTCCGGGCTGGAACAGGACAGTCTGTCGCTTGAAGGCACCGGCGCCATGGTGCTCGATCACATTGGCCGCATTGCCTACACGGTAAAATCAAACCGCGCCGATCCGGTGCTGCTGGAGCGCTTTTGCACACATTTCAACTTTGAACCCATGGTGTTCGAAGCCAAAGATGATGCCGGCCGCGACGTCTACCATACCAACGTGCTGATGGGCATAGGTACAGATTACGCATTGATCAGCCTGGACATGATTGCAGACCCCGTCCGCCGCTCAGAAGTAGCTGCGCGGCTGGAGGAAACCGGACGAACTGTTATTGACCTGACGGCTGAGCAAATTGCGAACTTTGCAGGTAACGCCCTGGAACTGACTGGCGACAGGCGTCTTCTGGCTCTTTCAGTCAAGGCCTTGCAGGCACTTCGGCCGGACCAGATTGAAATCATCGAACGGAGCGCCGAGCCGCTCCCTCTGACTATTCCGACAATCGAAACCGCAGGCGGGTCGGTGCGTTGCATGCTGGCAGGCATTCACCTCAGCCGCCGTGAAAGGAACTCCGCATGACACAGCCTTCCGACAAGGCCCTGGTACCTTTTGTCAGCGTCGACAATATGATGCGCCTTATTCATCACGTTGGCATCGAGCAGATGCTGCAGGATCTGGCAGGTTATGTGGAAGAGGATTTCAAACGTTGGGAGTTGTTTGACAAGACACCCCGTGTAGCCAGCCATTCAGACGTTGGCGTGATTGAACTGATGCCAACTTCAGATGGTGAAGCCTATGGGTTCAAATACGTGAATGGCCACCCCAAGAACACCTCTGAAGGTCTGCAGACCGTCACTGCTTTCGGCCTGCTGGCGGATGTCTACACCGGTTATCCGGTTCTGCTGACTGAAATGACTATGCTAACCGCTCTGCGCACGGCTGCGACCTCAGCAATGGCCGCCAAGTATCTGGCTCCAAAGGGAACAGACACAATGGCGATGATCGGCAACGGCGCCCAGTCCGAGTTCCAGACACTGGCGATGAAGGCCATCATCGGACTGAAAACCGTCCGTCTGTACGACAAAGATGCGGCAGCTACAGAGAAGTGCGCCCGAAACCTGCAAGGGCTGGGGATCGAGGTCATCTCTTGCAAGACACCTGAAGAAGCAATCGAAGGCGCGCAGATCCTGACGACCTGCACAGCCGACAAGCAATATGCCACCATTCTGACCGACAACATGGTCGGCAGCGGCGTACACATCAACGCCATTGGCGGTGACTGCCCCGGTAAGACCGAACTGGCTGCAGGTATCCTCAGCCGCTCGGACGTATTTGTCGAATACCCGCCGCAAACCCGCATCGAAGGTGAGATCCAGCAGATGCCGGAAGACTTTGCCGTCACCGAATTGTGGGAAGTGATTACAGGACAAAAGAAAGGCCGCACCGGAGACCGGCAGATCACCCTGTTCGACAGCGTCGGTTTTGCGATCGAGGACTTCTCTGCACTGCGCTACATCCGCGACCGCATAAAGGGCACCGATTACTTTATCGATCTCGACATGCTCGCCGATCCAGACGACCCCCGCGACTTGTTTGGGATGCTGCAGCGCGCCAAAGGCTGACATCATGCAACGGCGGCCCGCTTGAATCGAGGCCGCCGGCATCTCCGGCCTCTTCAGTCCATGCCTGTAACAGTCAGGCCGTGCTGGCAGTGTTCAAGGGGATCTGAACGTCTGCCGCCCATGCGGGAAACACACGCGACTGGAGAGGCTGGAAACCTTATTTCCCAAAAGCTTACCGCGATGTCTTAAGCGTCCAATTCAGTATCCCAGTAAAGGAAGTCCATCCAGCTCTCATGGAGGTGGTTCGGCGGGAACTTGCGACCCGTGTTACGCAATTCCTCGGCTCCTGGCCGCCGCGGCGGCTTGCGCAGAGACATGCCTGCGCGGTGCAGTGATTTGGAACCCTTTTTCAGGTTGCACGGGCTGCAAGCCGCAACCACATTCTCCCAGCTGGTCACCCCGCCTGCCGCGCGCGGCACGACGTGGTCGAATGTAAGCTCCCCCTTGCTGCCGCAGTACTGACAGCGGAATTCGTCCCTCAGAAACAAATTAAAGCGCGTGAAGGCCACGCGCTTTTGAGGTTTTACATAGTCTTTCAGAACGACCACAGAAGGTATTCGGATCTCAGTGCTCGGACTGTGCACAACCTCGTCGTATTCGGCCACGATGGCAACTCGGTCCAGCCAGGCGGCCTTGATGGCGTCCTGCCAGGACCACAAGGACAAGGGATAATACGACAATGGCCTGTAATCTGCATTCAATACCAGTGCCGGGTGCTGCTTGAGAGCCCCCGGGGATCTGACAAACTCTGCTCTGAAATCGCCATCCATTGTGAACGTCTTCCTCGCCCTGATCTTCCGTTCTCCGGAACCAGAGCGGGGAACCCGCCCCAGCCTAACTTTGACTATATATCGTGGTTGGCGGCTGACAAGCCCTGTTCACCCACAATATGTCGAGAGATAACTAGGCTGTTTCCATGACAGGCAGATGACAGTTATCCACAAGCTGTCGAGCGCTGTCCCCTTGCCTTGCAGCCGGGCCGCGCCTATTGCCGTTGCATGACCCTCCTGATCCGCTTCAACAAACCTTTCGATGTCCTGCCCCAATTCACAGACCGCGGCAGCCAGGACAGTCCGCGGCCGACACTGAGCAAATACATTGATTGCCCCGGCGTCTATGCCGCTGGCCGCCTCGATCGGGATAGCGAGGGCCTGATGCTGCTCACCGACAATGGCCGGCTGCAGTCCTGGATCACCGACCCCAAGCACAAGATGGACAAAACATACTGGGTTCAGGTGGAGGGGCTACCCGATGAGTCAGCTCTCAAGTTGCTGTCCGAAGGCATTGAACTAAAAGACGGAATTACAAAGCCTGCCAAAGCCAGACTGATCCCGGAACCGCCCGGACTCTGGGCGCGGACACCGCCGGTACGGGTGCGCAAATCCATTCCGGACAGCTGGATTGAACTTACCATCCGCGAGGGCCGCAATCGCCAGGTCAGGCGCATGACTGCAGCCGCTGGCCATCCGACCCTGCGGCTGATCCGTTACAGAATAGGCGCCTGGACGCTGGACGGGCTGGCGCAGGGTGCCTGGGAGGATCTTGAACCTCCCCGTGTCCCAGGACCGCCCAAGCCATCGCAAAAACCGCCCCGGCGGCCAAAGGGCACAACCCGGCGCCAGACCAAAGGTGACAGCCCCCGCCGCCGCTGATACTCTGCCAGCATGCTCCCGCAAGCGCCTGCTCCCAAAGCTATTCTTGAAGCATCCCTCTATGTGGATGATCTGGATTCTGCCGAAGCTTTCTATGGCGGCCTCCTGTGCTTTGAGCCTATTCAACGGATCGGCAACCGTCACATCTTTTTCCGCTGCGGCGACTCGGTTCTGCTGCTGTTCAATCCGAAGGAAACCGTAAAGCCCCCGGGCAATCCCCGGCTGCCCGTTCCGCCGCACGGAGCGCGGGGGCCAGGGCACGTTTGCTTTGCGCTTTCCCGTGAAGAGATGCTGCTGATGCGCGCAAGGCTGCTGGAAGCCGGAATAGAGATCGAAGCGGAGTTCGACTGGCCCCACGGCCCCCGGTCGCTCTATTTCCGGGACCCGGCAGGTAATTCAGTTGAAATCGCCGAACCGCATCTATGGTCCTACTAGTCAGACTCCTCAGACTGTCCGAATCTTAACAACCGCCGAAGCTGTCTCCCGGGATCGCAGCAAACTGTCCGGCCGCTCGCCCAGCCCCATATAGTCTTTTTCTATTTCGAGCAGATACGTAACGATCTTCGAAAAACCGCCTTCACTACCGGCCATTTCGTAAGCCGCTAACAGGTACCGGTCGTATTCGTCCTGAATGCTGGGTGTTCTTTTCAACTCTTCACGCAAACCGATTGGGTCCCATTGCAACCAACCGATTTCACGCAGTTTCTCAATAGTGTCTTCGTTCATTCACAGACCGAGTTTGTCCCGCATGAATGCCAAAGCCACGCTCAGGCCATCCGGTGCAATACCGTGCGCAGTTCCTTTCTGGATGTGGGCAAAGACATCCTGAAAATCTGCCTCTTGCAGCGCCTCGGCTGCTTGCGGCAGCGACTGCACCGGAACCACATCGTCCTGATCCCCATGCACCAGCAGAACCGGCATTTTGGAAACGGCTTCGTCTTTCAGCAATTCCGGGGAGAGCAAGCGGCCCGAGAAGGCAACGATCCCGGAAACCGGATCTTCACGGCGCGGCGCCACATGCAGGCTCATCATTGTGCCTTGCGAAAACCCGAAAAGGACCACCTGCTCGGGCAGCACGTCCTCATCCACCATCAGTGCATCCAGAAAAGCGTTCAGGTCCTCAACGGCGGCCTGCATGCCACGCATGCTTTCTTCTTCCGAGGAGCCGTCGATCCAGGGAATCGGAAACCATTGAAAGCCGAATGGTGCACCAGCGCAGGCCTCGGGCGCGTCAGGCGCGACAAACAGTGTGTCCGGCAGATGTTCGCCCAGAGGATCCGCCAGGCCCAGCAGATCTGCGCCATTGGCGCCATAGCCATGCAGGAACACCACAATCGAGCGGGTGTCGCCTGAAACCGGTTCCTTGCGGCCGGCATTGAGTACACGAGTCATCGGATCCCTTCCCTGTCCTTCGCCACCCGGTAATAGGCCCAGAGGATGCGCGCCGCAACCGAACGCCAGGGCGACCAGGCCTCGGCCAATTGCCGCATCTCCCGCTCCTTTGGCCGGTCCGGCAAATCAAACAGCACCCGCGCGGCCTCCTGCAAAGCCAGATCGCCATGGGCAAACACGTCAGCCCGTCCCAGCGAGAACATGGCGTAAATCTCAGCTGTCCAGACGCCGATCCCTGGGACCTCAACCAATGTGGTAATCACCTGATCATCAGGAGCGTCCCGCAACGCATTGAAATCAATTCGCGACTCTGCCAAAGCCCGTGCATAGCGGATCTTCTGCCGGCTTAGCCCCGCAGCACGCAGATCATCATCGGACGCCCACATGATCTTGCGGGGGCCTGTCAGCCTGGCATCCTTCATCCGCTTCCAGATGGCATTGGCTGAGGCCACGCTCACCTGCTGGCTGACAATCGCACTCAAGAGCTGGGCAAACCCTTCAGGTTTTCGCCTGAGCGGCAGCGGGCCAGTCAGTTTCAAGGCGCCGGCAAAGCGGGCATCGCTTTGGGCCAGCCAATCAGCCCCTTCGGTCACGCAATCATCGCATTGAATGATCCGCCCGATCCCGGGAACAAAGGTCCGCTTTTCTGACGTCACGTCACCCCCTTGCATCCGAGGGATGAAAGAAAGCGTGATCGCTTACAGCGCCCCGGCGGCTTGCTCCTATACATATTCAAGGCTACGCATCCCACATGACCATGAGCATGACCACCCCCAGCGACGCGGTCGCAAAGAAAAACGTTGCAGTCCTGGTTCTGGCCCAGGCGATCCTGGGCGCCCAGATGCCGATGATCTTCACGATCGGCGGCCTGGCCGGACAATCGCTGGCGTCGAATCCCTGTTTTGCAACCTTGCCGATCTCGCTGATCGTGGGAGGGTCAATGCTGGCGGCAACGCCTATCTCCGCCATCATGCAGCGCTGGGGCCGCCGGGCAGGTTTCTTTGTTGGAGCTGCTTTCGGCGCCCTTGGCGGGCTGGTCGGAGCTTATGGGCTCTACCTTGGGTCCTTTCCCATCTTCCTGATCGGCAGCCTGCTGACGGGCATCTATATGAGCGCGCATGGTTTCTACCGATTTGCCGCAGCTGACACCGCCTCAGATGCATTCCGTCCCAAGGCGATTTCCTATGTCATGGCGGGTGGCCTTGCTGCCGCGATCATTGGACCGCAAGTTGTGAAGGCCACTAGCCAAGCCTTTGTTATTCCATTCCTTGGCACTTATCTGGCGGTGATCGCAGTCAATATTCTGGGCGCTGTCTTGTTCCTGTTTCTGGACATTCCCAAACCGAAACCGCCCAGCGAAGACAGTCCCAAGGGCCGAAGCCGCATGGAACTTCTGAAAACGCCAGTGATTGCAGTCGCAGTGATCTGCGCGATGGTGTCTTACGCACTCATGAACCTGGTGATGACCTCCACGCCACTGGCCGTCGTTGGCTGCGGCTTTACCGAGGGCAACGCCGCCGATGTGGTCACTTCCCACGTCCTGGCGATGTATGTTCCGTCCTTCTTCACCGGCCATCTGATTGCCCGTTTCGGGGTGGAGAAGATCGTGGCCGCTGGCCTCATCATCCTGGCTGGCGCTGGGGCTGTTGCCTTGCAAGGCGTTGACCTTGAGAACTTCTTTGTTGCGCTGGTCCTGCTTGGCATTGGCTGGAACTTCGGCTTCATCGGTGCAACCACAATGCTTGCGGGCGCGCATGACAGTCATGAAAAAGGCCGCATGCAAGGTCTGAATGACCTGCTGGTCTTTGGAGGTGTCACCATGGCTTCACTGGCGTCGGGCGGGCTGATGAACTGTTCCGGCGGCAACCCGGTTGACGGTTGGAGCGCTGTGAACATGGCGATGGCCCCCTTCCTTGTACTGGCAGGCGGCGCCTTGATGTGGCTGGTTTTGCGGCCCAAAGAAGCTTGAGGAAAGTGGTGGCTTCAAAAGGATCACGAGTTAAATCTCGCAAAACATAAGAATGTCGCGCCGATATCTCGTGCGATGAATGCGGTAGCAGATACTTTAGGGAAACGTCGAAAATGGCTTCTCTCTGCCCGGAGTGCGCAAGTTTACTTTACGGTTACCCAAACTGCACACACCAGTTCGCGGAGGGGAGGTGCATTCAGTGTGGCTGGGATGGTTCGCGATCAAATTACTTGTTAAACAGGTAGTCCTGCGCCTTAGCAAATTGTTACCATTTTCCCAGTGCAGCCCGAAGTATAAGCGAACCGCGACGCTGAAATTCGCTCTGTCCGAGCAATCCAAGCGCAACTCTTTCCGGCTGGCGCACTGCCTGCTTCAGCAAGGATTCTGCTTGCCAGCCTGCAAGCAAGCTAATGCCAGCATTCTTTGAAACCATTGATCTGCGGCCCCGGGCGCTTTTGATCTTTTCCAACCCCTTGAGAGCCAAAGCTTGCACGCCTTCCAAGGTTCCATCCAAAAGCGGGATCCGTTTTTGGGCTTCCAATTCCGGGATCGCCCGCAGCCAATTTGCAATGCCTGCCCCATAAGCGAAATCTCGCACGACCTCTTCATCCGCCTGTCCAAGCGATGCCGCAGCCATCCACATCAGCGAACCGCTGGTGCGGTCTATGTACCGGTCAAACTCCGTCTGGTCGTCAAAGGGATCCTTATAGATATCCCATCTACGCGCTTCAGCCATACCATCGATGCAGGCGGCCAGATCCGGTTTCAGCAGCCGGCCCAGAGGTGTGGCAACGTAGTGGCGGCGTACCGGTCTGCCTTGTGCGATCTCTGACCCGACATCACGCCACCATTGCACCCGCATCTCGGCAATCATGCTTTCCTGGCTGGCCCAGGGCGCACGGGCCAGTTCAATATTGAAAGCACACAGCGCAAACAGCAGAGGACGCGCCTCCACCGGCGCGGCCATCGTTGCCAGGAAGCGGTCCGGATCGCTTTTCTGAACCATTTCCGCGCAGGCCGTCAGGTCAGCGTCAAACTGCATCCGCCTGCCCGGCCGCGCCGTCATGAATCAGCTTCCATCGGATCGCATCAAGCAGCGCCTCAAACGAAGCATCGATTATGTTCGCGCTGACTCCAACAGTCGACCAGCGGCGGCCCTGGCTGTCTTCGCTGTCGATGATCACCCGCGTCACCGCCTCAGTGCCGCCCTGGGTAATCCGCACCTTGAAGTCGACCAGCCTCATGTCCTCCAGCTGAGCCGAGTAGCGCCCTAGGTCCTTGATCAAAGCCCGCGCCAGGGCGTTCACCGGACCGCGGTCGCTGCCGGTTTCGTCCAGTGACTCACTGACTGATAAGCGTTTTTCTCCATCAACCTTCACAACAACGACTGCTTCAGACAGGCTCACCATGCGGTTGTACTTGTTCTTGCGACGCTCGACCGTGACCTTGTAGCGCTTGACTTCAAAGAACTCCGGAAGCTGGCCCAGCTCTTCACGCGCCAGCAGCTCAAAAGACGCCTGCGCGGTGTCGTAGGAATAGCCATCCGCTTCCCGCCGCTTGATCCTGTCCAGGATCCGCACCAACGCCGGATCGCCTTTATCAACGTTCAATCCGGCATCGGTCAGGCGTTTGCGCAGGTTCGACTGCCCCGCCTGGTTGGACATCGGAATGACCCGAGCATTCCCAACCTTGCCAGGGTCAATATGTTCATACGTCGAAGGGTCCTTAAGTATCGCGCTGGCATGCAGCCCGGCCTTATGTGCGAAGGCCGAAGCGCCCACATAGGCCGACTGCCGCACCGGGACCCGGTTCAGGATATCATCCAGCGTCCGGCTTATGCGGGTAAGACCAGCCAAAGCTTCAAGGCTCACACCGGTTTCAAACCGGCTGGCATAAGGCTCTTTCAGCAACAGCGTAGGAATGAGCGCCGTCAAATTGGCATTTCCGCAGCGCTCGCCCAGACCGTTCAGCGTCCCCTGAATCTGGCGTGCTCCCGCATCCACAGCCGCCAGCGAGCAAGCCACTGCGTTTTCCGTGTCGTTATGCGTATGAATTCCGAGTTTCTCACCTGGAATTCCTGCGGACACCACCTCTCTGACAATCCGGTGCACATCGGCCGGAAGAACACCGCCATTGGTATCACAGAGCACTATCCAGCGCGCTCCGGCTTCCAGAGCAGCCTGGCAAGCCGCCAAAGCATACTCAGGGTTGGCCTTATAGCCGTCAAAGAAGTGCTCGGCGTCAAACAACGCCTCACGCCCCTGGGATACTATATGAACAACCGAGGCCCGGATGTTTTCCAGGTTCTCTTCCAATTCGATTCCCAGCGCATGGGTCACGTGGTAGTCATGGCTTTTGCCAACCAGACAGACCGCCTTTGTGCCCGCATTCATCACCGCTGCCAGCACATCGTCGTTTGCCGCAGACCGCCCTGCCCGTTTGGTCATGCCAAAGGCTGTCATGGTGGCCCGCGTCCTTGGCGCCTCGCCAAAGAACGCGCTGTCAGTGGGGTTCGCACCCGGCCAGCCGCCTTCGATGTAGTCGATACCTAAGTCGTCAAGCGCCTGGGCAATCTGCTTTTTTTCAGCGGTGGAAAACTGCACGCCCTGAGTTTGCTGGCCATCCCGCAAGGTCGTGTCGTAGAGGTAGAGCCGTTCCTTAGCCATCAAAGCGTCTCCAGCTTTTCCGGGTCAAACTCCGCGCCCGGTACGAGCTCAACGCCAGCCTTGCTCATCCGAACTTCCAAGCCTGCCTCCACATAGCTGGCCTTGAGCCGGTCGACTTCAGAAAAATCCTTGCTTTCCATCGCCTTCAGGCGTGCGTCGAAAAGCAGGGCTTCATGTGCTGACAGATCGATCTCCGGTCCGGATACCCAAGCCCCCATTTCGTCCGTCAACAGGCCCAGCATTTGCGCAGACGCCAGCAGACCGGCAGCGTCACCGTCTGCTGCCAGCTTGTGAAGTTCGGAAATAGCCCCAGCGGTATTGAGGTCATCGGCCAGCGCATCCAGGACCGCGGCAGCAGCGCTGGTTGCGGGCTCGATGCCCGCGGTCAGCGCACGCCACTTGCGCAGCGTCGCTTCTG
Source organism: Leisingera sp. (assembly GCA_040830225.1). Taxonomy (GTDB): domain Bacteria; phylum Pseudomonadota; class Alphaproteobacteria; order Rhodobacterales; family Rhodobacteraceae; genus Leisingera. The sequence continues at coordinate 4,048 of JBFOLS010000718.1, read as the reverse complement.
CTTCCTTGGCTTTCTTGTCAGTCCAATCCATCGGCTTGCGGTAATGGGTCTGCAGGAACACCAGACGGATCACCTCACCCGGATAGCCCTGATCCAGCAGGTCGCGAACGGTGAAAAAGTTGCCCAGGCTCTTGGACATCTTCTTGCCCTCCACCTGCAGCATCTCGTTATGCAGCCAGTACCTTGCAAAGCTGTCGTCACCATTGGCGCAGCAGCTTTGCGCAATTTCATTCTCGTGGTGCGGGAACATCAGATCGTTGCCGCCGCCGTGAATGTCGAATGTCTTGCCCAGCAGTTCATAGGACATTGCTGAACACTCGATGTGCCAGCCCGGCCGCCCGCGCCCCCAGGGGCTGTCCCAGCCTGGCAGGTCATCCGAAGACGGCTTCCACAACACAAAGTCCATCGGGTTTTTCTTGTAGGGGGCCACTTCAACCCGGGCGCCGGCAATCATGTCATCCACCGAGCGCCCTGACAGTTTGCCGTAAAGTTCCTTCCAACTGTCGACAGCAAACAAAACATGGCCTTCGGCGGCATAGGCATGCCCTTTGGCAATCAGGTCTTCGATCATTGCCACCATTTGCGGGATGTACTCGGTTGCACGGGGCATGTGGTTGGGTTCAAGCGCGCCAAGCTCGCCCATGTCATCCAGGAACCATTGTGTGGTTTCGGCTGTAATTTCGCTTATCTGGCGGCCGCTTTCAGCTGCACGGGCATTGATCTTGTCATCAACATCCGTGAAGTTTCGAGCATAAGTCACTTGATCTGCACCATAAACTTCGCGCAGCAGCCGGTACAGAACGTCAAATACCACTACAGGCCGGGCATTGCCCAGATGCGCCCGGTCATACACGGTGGGACCGCAGACATACATCCGCACATTGCCGGCGTCGATCGGCTCAAAGACCTCTTTCTTGCGGGTCTTCGTATTCTGCAGCTTGATCACTCTGTCCTTGGTTTCCATGCCCGGTTCCTTTTCCATGCCCAGCCAGAACAGGCTGGCATTACCCTCAGCGCGCAGCGCGGGCTTAGCAACTTGTCAAGGAAATGAAAACGACAGAAACCAGCCCGCTGATATGTCAGCAGGTAATGCAGCAGATAATGGTGGCGCAATTCTGGTTCATACAGGCTGCTTAACACGCACCGCCGTTTCCGCCAAGTCATTTACCGGATATTGCGGTGGCCGCCCCGCCTGCCTTGGGTACAGACCGGGCGGCCAAGGGCGCGGCAGAACAGGAGAGTGCCGCGCCCCATTTCTTATTAGCCTTTAGAACTTGAAGGACGCGCGCAGCGAAACCGAGGTGGCATCCGACCCAGTGCCGGAGTTGCCGAACTGATCGAAGTCATGCTCCAGAACTTCGCCGCCGATCTGCCACTGCTCGGTTACCTGGTAGGCGACACCGACACCGTAGAATTCTCCGGTCTCGCTGCCCAGCGAACTGTCGGCTTCGGCTACACCTGCAGTGGCGTAGGCAAGTACTTTGCCAAAGTCATAACCAGCCTTAATTTTGGCGCGCGCCACCGAGTCGATGTTTGCACCGCCACCCAGATTCAGATCCGTCGAGTCGTAATCCAGTTCGCCGCCCAGAACGAACCTGCCGAAATCGTGGTTGTAGCCGCCATGGATACCATAAGCGGTATCGTCGCCGGACGCCCCATTGCTGGCATCCGCATCCAACTGGCCAATTTGGCCGCCAAGATAGAACCCGGTCCAGTCACCGCCTTCATTGGCTACCTGAACCGGCGCCGGAGCGGGTGCAGGTTCAATAACCGGTTCGCTCACATTGCCGGCGAATGCCGCGCTGCCCAGTACAGTGGCGATGGCTGTCATAGCTACGAAACGAGTCATTCAGACTTCTCCTTTTGCAGTCCCGGCGCAGGTTGTGCGCCAGTGAGAGCTACAAAAGGTCTTTACTTCGGAAGTTCCAGTGCATGGGGGTTCACGATTTCAAAACCGGCAGTGACTGGCCGAATTTGAACCGCCGCATGCGCGTTTCCGCCGAATCTCACAAGCGAAATTCCGCCAAGGTATTGAATTTAATGTATTTAGCGCTTAGCAGTCCGCTTACCTTCCCGCAGCCGTTAGCAGCCCATAAAGCCAGTCAGCCTAAAACCGGAATGCCGCACTCACCGACAGCGTTTCCCCGCGAGGGCCGGCACCGCCGGTCTTTGGCCCGGCCTCGTGGTGCAGCAGTTCTCCGGTCACTTGCAAAACACGGTTAAGAGAGACACGCATACCCAGCCCCAATAGCGCCCCTTCACGCCGGTCGCCGCTGGACCGGGCCTGTAACCTGCCGAGGGTGACATAGCCGGTAGCCGGGCCGAAATCGTAACCAGCGAGCAGACGCAAATGGCGCGCCTCGTCGGCTTGCGCGGACTGTGTCAGCAAGCTCGAATGCTCACGTGCAACTGCGCCGCCAAGGATTACGTTTCCGATCTCGTGCCCATACGATAATTGAAGGGATGCTGTTTCAGCGCCGTTGCTAACGGCCGCTTCAGTTATGTGCACTGCGCCGCCCCAGAGCGGGCCTTCGCCGCCTTCTGCGAAACCAGGACGAGAGAAATATGCCAGCGCCGCAAAAGCTGCAGCAAGCGTCAGAAGGTGTTTGGTCGTCCTAACCGTCGGCATGTGGCTGTGCCTTTTTGAAATGCGCCGTTTCAGCGCGCCATCCCCAAGGTCCCCAGTATCGGCATTAATGCTTAATATTTGGTTCCCAGAGCTAAACTGCCAAGAAACACAGCGCACGAAAAGCGTTAAAAATCATGGTTATATCATTAAAAGTAGTAATATTTTATTCAAACGACCATGAATGCCGAAGCATCTGCCTCAAACCTATCATAGTGAAAAACATGTCGCTTTTTTCACCGTGGTCGTTTATGTGCTAGAAACTTCGCAGTAACATGCGAATTTGCGGGTGAAAGACACAGGAGTCCGCATGCAGGGAGAACGCTGCCTTGTCAGCCTTATCTACCGCACCATTGGTGCGGCGCGCGGCCGTGCGGCCAGAGGACGGCCGCACTGAGTAGAAATTCCAGCAATTTCCACTCAATACTTCGAAAGGCTCACAATAATGAACGATCAAGCCTCCTCCTCCCGCGCTGGCCGCAGCGGCGGGCGCAACGCGCGCCGTGCAGCCCGGGCCGCAGCTCTGCCGGAACACCTTCGGCCCGTACGGCCCGGCATGGAATCCACTGCCCTTAAAATGCTCAGTCAGGCAGATATGGAGAAAATCCATGAGGCCGCACTGACCGCTCTGGAAGAGATCGGCCTCGCTGACGCCCCGCAAAGCGGCATTGATTACCTAACCTCTGCCGGTGCAGTTCTTGGAGACGACGGCCGTATCCGCTTCCCCCGCGCACTGGTTGAAGACACCATCGCCAAGGCCAACCGCTCGGTTACTCTGTTCAGCCGTGACGGCAAGAACGATCTGGAACTGTCCGGCGGCCGCGTTCACTATGGAACCGCCGGCGCTGCGGTGAGCGTGGTCGACGTGCATGGCCGCGAATACCGCGACTCGACCGTTCAGGATCTGCATGACGCCGCCCGCATTTGCGACCAGCTGGACAACATCCATTTTGTTCAGCGCCCGATGGTGTGCCGCGACATCCCCGACAACTGCGAGATGGATTTGAACTCCATCTATGCGTCCTGCGCAGGCACCACGAAACATGTCGGCGTCTCGTTCACCGAACCGGATTTTGTAAAACCCGGTCTGGAGCTGCTGCACATGATTGCCGGCGGCGAGGACAAGTGGCGTGAGCGGCCCTTTGTGTCGAACTCCAACTGCTTTGTGGTTCCGCCGATGAAGTTCGCAACCGAATCCTGCGAAGTGATGGAGGAATGCATCAAGGGCGGCATGCCGGTGCTGCTGCTGTCAGCAGGCATGGCCGGCGCAACAGCGCCTTCAACGATCGCCGGCGCAATCACTCAGGCAGTTGCCGAATGTCTGGCAGGCCTGGTCTACGTCAATGCCGTAAAGCCCGGCGCCCCTGCAATTGTTGGCACGTGGCCGTTTGGCCTGGACCTGCGCACCGGTGCAATGTCCGT
>JBFOLS010000717.1:0-6327 GCA_040830225.1 Leisingera sp. | reverse complement strand
TCGGTGACCATCAGCTTGGCCATGGCGCAGAATTTGGTGGCATCATGAGCGCCGGTGTCCAGCTTCCACGCGGCCTGGCTCAGGAAGGTGCGGGCGGCCTGCAGGCGGGTTTCGTATTCTGCCAGCCGGAACTGAAGCGCCTGGAACTGTTTGATGGATTTGCCGAAGGCCTTGCGCTCGGACATGTACTGTACCGTTTGGTCCAGCGCCGCCTGGGCGCCGCCCAGCGCGCCGGCCGAGATATTCAGCCGCCCGCCGTCGAGGCCCGCCATGGCGTAGGAGAATCCCTTGCCTTCCTCGCCGATCAAGTTGTCAGCGGGGATATGGCAGTCGTCGAACTGCACCTGCGAGGTCGGCTGCGCCTTCCAGCCCATCTTGTCCTCCAGCGCGCCGAATGACAGGCCTTGGGTTCCGTCCTCGACCACCACGGTGGAGATACCCTTTGGCCCGTCCTCGCCGGTGCGGCACATCACGACATAGGCGTCGGAGTAGGAGCCGCCCGAGATGAAGGCCTTGGTGCCGTTCAGCACATAGCCTTCATTGCTGCGCTCTGCGCGGGTTTTCAATGCTGCAGCGTCGGAGCCGGAACCGGGTTCGGTAAGGCAGTAGGAAAACACTTTTTCCATGGTGCACAGGGCGGGCAGCCATTTCTGCTTGGTCTCTTCCGAGCCGAACTTGTCGATCATTCCGCCGCACATATTGTGGATCGACAGAAAGGAACCCACTGCAGGGTCCGCCATTGCAAGCGCTTCGAAGACGAGCGTGGCATCCAGGCGCGACAGGCCGGAGCCGCCGTATTGCTCTGAAACATAGAGACCGCCAAACCCCAGCTCTGCCAGCTGCGGCCACAGGGATTTTGGAATGCTGCCGTCCTTTTCCCAAGTGCGTGAGTGCGGCGCAATATGCTCCTGCCCAAAGGCCTGGGCCATGTCGAAGATGGCCGTCTGTTCCTCAGTCAGTGCGAAATCCATTTGCAGCTCCTCCCGCAAGCGCATGAATTGAACAGTTGTTAATTTAATAACGGCCGCGCGGCGCTGAGGCAAGCTGCGCAAATGCAAATCCGCCGTGCATCAATGCCGCAGCGCATCAGGTAAAGTTCCGGTCTTTGATCAGCAGAATCTTAAGGAACTTAGCGGAAGCTCTGTCTCAAACTGACAGAAGGCAGGTGAATCCTGCGGGACGCATTCCATAAGGAGTAGACGCAGTGTCGAATTCAGAGGCGCAGCATTTTCTGGCATCCCCCAAAAACGGGGCAGGCTTCGGTAACGCCGGGGCACTGGATTTTTCCGCTGCCGTTGCAGGCAGCCCCAATGCAAGTTTTGCGATGGCCGCGGGCAAGGGGGCTGCAGCCCCGGTGAAAGGCAGCCCGCAAGAGCAGGCCGTTTACCTGATGAACGTGGCAAAGCTGAAGGCGATCGAACGCAAAGCTGATGAGGCGGTTGCCCTGCTGAAACAGGCCACAGCCCTTGACCCCAAAAACCGGAAAGTCGTAACAACGCTGGCTGAAATCCTGGAACTGATGGGGCGGACCGACGAGGCGCTGCTTTGTCATATTGATGCGTTGCGGCTTGAGCCCCGAAACCCTGAATGCCTGGCCTACATCGGCAGCTACCTGATGCGGATTCAGCAGGACGACGAAGCCATCAACTATTTCGAAGATGCGCTCAGGTTCGACCCCAACAATGAAGTTGTCTTTTCCCGTATGATGCATCTGAAGCGGCGCAAATGCGATTGGTCCGACTTCAGGAAGGCGCAAAGGAAGATCAAGAGCGCCAAGAAGGATGTGAAGTGCGTCGATCCGTTCTCAGTCTTGAGCCTTGTCGACGATCCGCGAATTCAGATGAAGTATTCGATCAAGGCAGCAAAACACCACCGGGTGTGCTTGAGCCCCGAAAAGATGACCGGGCCGCTGGCTAAGTCCGGTAAGATCAGGATCGGCTATTTCTCCTGCGACTTCATTGACCACGCGACCATGTTCCTGATCGGCCGGATGTTCGAGCTACACGACCGGGACAGGTTCGAAATCTTTATCTATGACTATGGCAGGATGACCAATCAGCAGGGGCGGCTCCGGGCGGAACAATCCGCGGACAAGTACCTGAACGTTGCTGACCAGCCGACCGAGATGATTGTGGAACAGGCCCGTGCGGACGGCTTGGATATTGCCTTTGACCTCAAGGGGCACACCAGGGGCAACCGGATCAATTTGTTTGACCATCGGATGGCGCCAATCCAGATTTCCTATCTTGGATACCCGGGAACAACTGGCGTTGAAACCTTGGACTACATGATTGCGGACCCGATCGTTGTGCCACCGCAATACCGCAAGTTCTACACCGAAAAAGTGCTGTACATGCCGGACTGCTACCAGTCCAACGACGACCGGCGGAAGGCCTCGGAACAAAAGCCAACACGTGCGGACGTAGGACTGCCGGATGACGCCGTGGTGTTCTGCTCCTTCAATAGCCCCTACAAGGTTTCACCTGACGAGTTCGATGTTTGGATGCACTTGCTGGAGCAAGTGCCGGACAGCGTTCTGTGGTTTTATGCGACAGATGAGGTGATCCGGGGCAACATCCGCGCTGCAGCAGAAGAACGCGGCGTCAGTCCGGATCGGATCGTATTTGCTGATTTCGCCGGTCAGGAGGATCACCTGGCCCGTCTGCAGCTTGCCGATATCTTCCTGGACACATTCTTTGTGAACGCGCACACAACTGCGAGCGATGCACTGTGGGCAGGAGTTCCCGTAGTGACGATGGTGGGAAAACAGTTTGCTGCCCGTGTGGCGACCAGCCTCGTGCACTGTGTCGGCCTGCCTGAATTGTCGGTATCGACCGTTCAGCAGTACCAGGAGCTTGCGCTCAAGCTTGCCCAGGACCGGCAGTATCTGGCGGACATCAAGAAACGCGTCAAGGAAGGAATCGAATCCGGCCCGCTCTACAATACCGAGCTGTTCACCCGGAATTTTGAAGCGCTTCTGGAGAAAGCGGTTCAGCGGTTCGAAGCAGGGCTGAAGCCGGATCACATAAGCCTGACATAACCAGCCTTTGCAGGAACAGGAACGGGCGCGGCCTTGCAGCTGCGCCCGTTCCCGTTTCCACCAGCCCGTTCCTGCCTAGAGCAGCCGGACCTGGGTGCCGACCTTGACCAGCTCATACAGCTCTTCCACGTGCTGGTTATAGAGCCCGATGCATCCCGAAGAGCTTTGCCGTCCGATTTTGCGGGTGTCATGGGTGCCGTGCACCAGGTAAGCAGGCCAATCCAGATACATGGCGCGGGTGCCCAAGGGGTTGCCGGGGGCGCCGCCTTCAATGCGCGTGGGCAGGGTTGGGTCCCGCTCACGCATTGAGGCGGTCGGAGTCCAGCTGGGGTTCTCGCGTTTGCGAACGACCTTGGTGTACCCGCGTTTGGTCAAATCCTCGGTCATAGGCACCGAAGAGGGGAACAGCCGGTATGTCTTGCCGTCTCCGCCCCAGTAGTGCAGGGCGCGGGAACTGATGTCGGCCAGCAGGCAGCCTGCGCCAAGCTCATCGAAGTGGTCCTGCCAGTTCTGCTGGGAAAAGGCTGAGACGTTGCGCTGAACCGGTTGTTTTTCGCGAATTGCGGGCTCGCTCTGCGGAAACGCATCAGTGGATTGCGCACGCAGGATCGCAGGGGTAGCCAAGGTGGCGCCAAGCCCGGTCAGGGCGGCGCGGCGGGTCATGCGGAGTTTGCTCATCTTATCCTCTGCCGGGCTGCTCAAAAACTCCGCAGCAAGATAAGCATGCGGGCGGGATTTCATAGAGGGGCAATAGCGGAACCGGCACCGCTCACAAGGTTGTGTTGGCACCGCCGGCAAGTTCCCGCCGCATGAACAGGCAAGGTTCAGCCGTAGAGAGCCCGGGCCTGGGCAAAGGACAGCAGCCGCTTGCTGTCTTCATCCCACAGGTGCAGACGTGCATTTGCCAGGCTTTCGCGGATCGTCATCCGGTTGCCCTCGGCCAGTTCCGCATGGTCGCGCAGCACTTGCGGAAGCCGGTAGAAAGGGATGCGGCTGTAGAGGTGGTGCACGTGGTGGATGCCGATATTGGCGCTGAGCCACTGCAGAACCGGCGGCAGCACATAATGCGAGCTGCCATGCAGGGCGGAGTCATGCAGCTGCCAATCCTCTTCCTGTTCCCATTGGGTGGTCTCGAACTGATGCTGCACATAGAACAGCCACAGGCCCAGGGTGGCAGCGATCAGCGTGGCCGGCACAAAGATAAGCAGAAGCGGCATCAGCCCGCCGAAATACCAGATAGCTCCCAGCGCCGTCAGAATTGCGGCGTTCGTGCCCATCGCGCTGATCCAGTAGCGGGATTGGTCCATCAGCCCGTAGGGAATGCGGTTCTGCAAAAAGAACAGATAACCAGGGCCAATGCCGAACAGCGTCACCGGGTGGCGGTAGAGCCGGTACATCAGGCGCCCCCAACGGCTTTCGGCCCGGTATTCGGAGACGGTCATGGTATGAATATCGCCCATGCCGCGCTTGCCCAGGTTGCCATGGGTGCTGTGATGGATCGAATGGGTGCGGCGCCAGACATCGTAAGGCGTCAGAGTCAGCACACCGATGATCCGTCCGACCCAGTCGCTTACACGGCGGTCGCGGAAGAAGGAGCCGTGGCCGCAATCGTGCTGGATAGTGAACAAGCGCAGCAGGAAAGCTGCAATCAGAACAGAAATCGCAAGGGTCAGCCAATAGCTGACGGAGAGCGACCACCAGGCCAGCGCCCAGAGAGCCAGGAAAGGCACAACGGTCACGGCCAGTTCGAACGCGCTGCGCAGGTGATCCGGTTCCCGGTAATGGGAAAGGACTTTGACCCAGTCGCGTGCTGACTTGGCGGCCGCACCGGGCCGGTCGGGATCTTGGGAAGTGCTCATGCGCCTGCCGTTTTTCTGTGTGTTGCAGACCGGATAGACTACCAGCCGGTCAGAGCAAGTAAAATTTTGCCCTAAACCGGCTATTCTCTGATCAATTCCGGATAAACACTTTTCCCGGACCCGTCGGTTTCAGGGCCGTTGCGCCGGAAAAGAAAAAGGCCCCGGAAAACCGGAGCCCTCGTAAGTTTTTTTCAAAACAGGATGTTAGTCCATGGCTTTGAAGTTGAACTCGCCGCCTTCCTTGATGCCCGAGGGCCAGCGGGAGGTCACGGTCTTGGTGCGTGAGTAGAATTTGAAGCTGTCGGGGCCGTGCTGGTTCAGGTCGCCGAACATCGACTTCTTCCAGCCGCCGAAGGTGTGGTAGGCCAGCGGCACCGGGATCGGCACGTTGATGCCAACCATGCCGATGTTGACGCGGCTTGCGAAATCGCGGGCGGTGTCGCCGTCACGGGTGAAGATCGCGGTGCCGTTGCCGTACTCATGATCCATCGCCAGCTTCAGCGCTTCTTCATAGCTGCCTGCACGCACGGTGGACAGAACCGGGCCGAAGATCTCCTGCTTGTAGATGTCCATGTCGGTGGTGACACGGTCAAACAGGTGGGCGCCGACAAAGAAGCCGTCCTCATATCCCTGCAGTTTGAAGTCGCGGTTGTCGACAACCAGTTCCGCGCCCTGATCGACCCCGGACTGGATCAGGCCCAGGATACGGTCCTTGGCGGCTGCGGTGACAACCGGGCCCAGGTCCACGTCGTCGCCCGCGGTGTAGGGGCCGACTTTCAGCTTTTCGATCCGCGGGATCAGCTTTTCGATCAGCTTGTCCGCGGTTTCCTCGCCGACCGGGACAGCAACCGAGATCGCCATGCAGCGTTCGCCGGCTGCGCCGAAGCCTGCACCGACCAGCGCGTCAGCCGCCTGGTCAAGATCCGCGTCGGGCATCACGATCATGTGGTTCTTGGCGCCGCCGAAGCACTGGGCGCGCTTGCCGTTGGCGGTGGCGCGGGAATAGATGTACTGGGCGATCGGGGTGGAACCCACGAAGGAGACACCTTGGATGATTTCGCTGTCCAGCAGGGTGTCGACGGCTTCCTTGTCGCCGTTCACGACCTGGAAAACGCCTTCCGGCAGGCCCGCTTCGACAAACAGTTCTGCCAGCATCAGCGGCACGGAAGGGTCGCGCTCGGAGGGCTTCAGAACCACGGCGTTGCCGCAGGCCAGCGCCGGGCCGACGTGCCACAGCGGCATCATGGCGGGGAAGTTGAAGGGCATGATTGCGGCGACAACACCCAGCGCCTGGCGCATGGAGTACATGTCGATGCCGGGGCCTGCGCTGTCGGTGTATTCACCTTTCAGCATTTGCGGCGCGGCGATGCAGTACTCGATCACTTCCAGACCGCGCTGCAGGTCGCCCTTGGCGTCCGGGATGGTTTT